>CAZGDG010000025.1:0-35778 GCA_964524415.1 uncultured Flavobacteriaceae bacterium | reverse complement strand
ACAATGACTTGCTTTCGTTCAAATTCCAGCAAACCATCGCGTTCAAATTCTTTAAGTTTTATGAGTACCTCAGGTAATTCTTCAAACATCATAGATGGTTCAAGCCACGATGTTTTTAGATGGCACATGAGGTTTAAAATATGCTTTCTAATGATTAAATCTTCGGTATTGAGGATATGCCCACGATAAACCGGTATAATGCCTTCATTAACCAAATGATAATACTCTTCAATAGACTTCACGTTCTGGGCAAATCCATACCAACTATCACTAATGGCTGAAACCCCTAGACCAATCATGCTCTGTGTTTTTGAAGCCGTATAGCCCATAAAATTCCGATGCAGCTTCTCGTGCTTCATGGCTCTATAAAGGCTATCTGTAGGCAGGGCAAAATGGTCCATACCTATTTCTACATAGCCCACTTTCTCTAGCATCTTCTTGCCAATTTCGTATTGTTGTCGCTTAGATTCTGGAGTTGGCAAATCTGTATCTCTAAAGCCGCGTTGACCGTTACCCTTGATCCATGGCACGTGAGCATAACTATAGAAAGCGATGCGATCTGGTTTTAATTCTTCGGTATAGGATATGGTATTGACAATATCCGCTTCGGTTTGAAATGGTAAACCAAAAATAATGTCGTGGCCAACCGATGTATATCCTATTTCCCTGGCAAGTGCTGTAACTTCCCTAACCTTGTCAAAGGTTTGTATTCTATTTATAGCCGTTTGAACCTTGGGATTATAATCTTGAACCCCAAATGACACGCGCGTAAATCCTAAATCGAATAAGGTTTGAAGATGCGCTCTTGAGGTATTGTTAGGATGCCCTTCAAAACTAAATTCATAGTCTGGTGCAAGATCTGCTCCTGTCAATAATTCTGAAATAAGAAATTTGAGATGTTCTGGTGCAAAGAAAGTTGGCGTACCACCACCCAAATGTAATTCCTTTATTCTAGGTTTATGGTTGAATAATTCTAGGTAAAGGTTCCATTCCCTAAGAAGGGCCTTAAGATATGGCAACTCTACATCATGCCTTTTGGTTATTCGTTTATGGCATCCACAAAACGTGCATAAACTTTCACAGAAAGGGAGATGAATGTAAATTGACAAGCCTTCGGTCTCATTACTCTCTTCAAAAGATCGTTTAATAGATTCCTTCCATTTTTTCATTGAAAATGTTAAGAAATCCCAGTAAGGAACTGTAGGATAACTCGTGTAGCGCGGTCCAGCTACATTGTATTTATGAATTAAGTCTTGGCACATAACAATTAGTGATGCTCAAAATTAAGCCGAGCAATCCTTAAATTATATGATATTTGTCATGTAGGTCCTTTATTTACAAAGGGCTACTAGATATAAGTCATTCAGAAGGAAATAATAATTAGCCATTACCAATAACAGCCCTTAAGTTTGCTCTTAAATTATATAGAATATCGGTCTATATATTACTACCAAACAGGACATCTAGAATTAATGACGCGTGTATAGCTTGCATTGAAGCAAAGAGTTAGTTAACTTTACGAGAGTAACAACAAAATAAAAAAACATGAAAATCAAATTATACGCTGCATTAGGAATGGGTTTATTGCTAATGGTAGCTTGCAAGGACAACAAAAAAGCTCAAGAACAAACTACTGAAACAGAGGTGGAAGAAGTTGTCAATGAAACAGAACAAACAAAGACATTAACCATAACGCTCAATCCAAAAAGTGACAGTAACGTCTCTGGAACCGTAACGTTTACAGAAAAAGACGGACAGGTAATGATGACCGCCAACATGACAGGACTTAGTGAAGGTACACACGCCATTCACATCCATGAAACGGCAGATTGTAGCTCTCCAGATGGTAAATCAACAGGTGGACACTGGAATCCTACGGCCGAACCTCACGGAAAATGGGGAGATGAAGGCGGATATCATAAAGGTGATATTGGTAATTTTGAAGTTGGCCCTGACGGTATTGGTACCATATCCATGACAACAGATAAATGGTGCCTCAGTTGCGATGACGCCACTAAAAATATTATGGGAAAAGCCATTATAGTTCACCAAGGTGCAGATGACTTTACCTCTCAACCTTCTGGCGCTGCTGGTGCTCGTATTAGTTGTGCGGGAATTATTGAATAAAAAACCAAAAGACTACAGCAAAAAGCCATCACTTAAAATGATGGCTTTTTTGTGGCGCGATGTCATTTAAAATTAAAATCTATCTTTATATCACCAAATGCTTTTCTATGAATCCATCTGCAAGTGGTTGGATAAAAAAATTACTTAACGATGAGGCCTTAGATGATTTTACAAAAAAAGGTCCGCTAGAGTATTACCATGCTTTAAGGACTACAGGTTTTATCTATGGCACCAATATTAAAATTGCTGCTGAGGTTGTACAGCCGTTTGAACTGTCTGAAGAAGAACGGTGCAAGGTTAATTTGCTGCTTAGCTTTTTTTACATCTACAAAAATTCAGATTCCAATGCTGGCTTTATTGCAAGCCTTATTAATTTTTATAAGAGTATTAGCGAACAAAAACGATCTTTTTTTGAAGATATTTTCATTAGAAAATCAACCTATGGATTGTTAGAGGATACCATTCACAAACGCATTCACATAGACGATAGCTTTTTAGCCAAAAGTTTTAATTATTTCTTAATCAATGCCCTACTGTTTGTTGATGTCCTGGGATATAAACATTACCTCAACCAAAAAGGCGATACCAAGGCTTATGTTAATTTTTTAGAATCTGCTATTGAAACTATTGTCTTTTCGGTTATTGAAACAAAACATCAGAAATCTGAGTACGATGATAACCTTGTTAAATTATTTAAAAGCTCGATAAGACATAAAACGACTTCAGTATTGTCTGATAAAGAAGCTATAAGATTTATTGAAGACCCTTTAGAAAAACAGTATGTCGTAGATCTTGTGTGTATGGCCTCATGGAGCGACAAGATTATAGACAGCGACGAAATAGATTTTCTGAAGATGTTGCAAAGGGAATTTGATCTTGACCCTAAACAGGTTACAGATTCTATTGAAGACATCAACAGATTTTATGAAAGGTACAAAGATGACGTCGCATTTTTAAGCTCCAAAAATCTAGCTCAAAGTTTGTACGACAACAGTAGTAAAGTAGTTGTTAAGCTTATTAAGCGAAACAGCAAAAGGCTCATAAACGAACTTTCTGAAAGCAAGGAAGCCCTAGCCCTTCTGGCAAAATCGACCCAACGGAACCTAACGGACGACGAGCAGAAAAAAGTTCAAATGCAGCTTATGGATATTTTTAAGTCCATTCCTAGTTTAGCCATTTTTATGCTGCCCGGAGGAATGTTATTGATGCCACTTTTTGTAAAGTTTATTCCAAAATTATTACCTTCTGCTTTTGATGAGAATAGAATTGACAAGGACAAAAAAAACTAATTCTTCTATTCAGCTTTTACTCTAACCAGTTTTTAAAATCCTTTACACGTTCTCGAGCAACAATAATATCTAAATCCTTAAACCGGTTGAGCTTAATTTGCAAACGGGAATTGGTATAACTAATAATATCTTTTATCGCATTGATATTAACATAGAATTTACGGCTGACCCTGAAAAATGTATGCGGCTCCAGTTCATCTTCTAGCTCATCTAAAGTCATATCTAAAAGATAATTACGTCCATCTGTGGTAAAAGCATAGGTGCCTTTATTTTCACTATAAATACATTCAATATCATCAACATTGATTAACTTAATGTGTTGACCCACCTTTACCGAAAACCGTTTTTTATATTCGCGCTCGATGGGATTTACCAGCAACTTCTTTATCTCGTTAAAATCTAAGGTAACAGCTTGGCTTTGAGATTTTTGCTTTGTGTACTGTTGTACTGCTTTCTTTAATTCATCTTCATCAATTGGTTTGAGCAAATAATCAATGCTATTGAGTTTAAAGGCCTGCAGGGCATATTCATCATAGGCCGTTGTAAAAATTACCGCAGACTGAATTTCTATAGACTCAAAAATTTCAAAAGACAGGCCATCACTGAGTTGTATATCTAAGAAAATGATATCTGGATGTGGATTATTCTGAAACCACTCTAACGATTCCTCAACGGAATGCAGCATAATCTCAGCATTTAAGTCTAGCGCCTTAAGCATACGCTGTAAACGTCGTGCAGAGGGTTTTTCATCTTCAATAATAATTACGTTCATCTTATATAATAAATTTTTTAGCTTTTGTATGAATAATGGCACCACCAACCGCTGCCGTCAAAACCGTAGCGAGCATAACCATCCACCAGAATTCCTTCATATTGCCAACGAAACGAGTTCCTATTTCTGACCAAAAAGCACAATACAGGCCAACTACAGACCAGCTCATAAAATAATAATGGTAAGCCAGCCAATTCTCTTTCTTTTGTAGTGTTGGCAGCATGCCTCCTGCAATACTAACCAAACTAACTATGGCAAAAAAATGAAATAAACTAAACCCTCCAAAATTCACAATAAAAAAGGAACTTATGTTAAGGGATAACATAGAGACCACATAGATATAGCCTATTCTCTTATGAAACAACGTTCCTTTTGGGTTTAAGATTACCACTAACCCAGTTATTAAGGCCACTACTGATGTTATAAAATGGAACCATCCTATTCCGTTTTGTATGATTTCGTTTAAGTAATTCATAATTTATTCATCTTCATTTTCATTCATTCTACATTTATTTTAATACCTTTTTTCCAAATCTTTTCTATATTTTCCAATAGTGAAATATCCTTGGTAACATCACCATCGATTAAGATTAAATCAGCATAAAACCCAGGTTTTATATAACCTAATTTTTCTAGCCCAAAGACCTGAGCTACGTTACTAGTTGCCGTTTTAAGCACTTCCTTAGGAGACAGTCCGGCCTCGCTTAGCAACTGTAATTCGTTATAGATATCTGTGCCGTAGTTGATACCTAAATTCGGTGGATCTGTACCCGCCAGGATTGTTACTCCGGCATCAAATAACTTTTTTATTTCGGCCAGCAACTGTTCTTTATTCATAAATTTTTTGGCATCGGAGCCCATGCTCTCAAAAGCCTTTAATGTTGTTAAGAGTGTTGGAATAACAAAGAACGTTTTGTTTGTAACCAAGGACTCAAGTTGCTCATTTTCCATCGGTTTATCCCACCAAATATGAGCCAGTCCGTCAGCATTTTTTGAGAGAACATTTATAGCATCTTCCAGTCGGCTCACATGGACCACAGTTACCTTATCTGCTTTTTGTGCTTCTTCTATAATAGCAGCAACTGTTTCTATGCTCAGGGTTTTCTTCCAGGGCTCTACAATAATTTTAATATGGTCTACATTAGCCTGTAAACGACCATCAACAAAAGATTTGGCATCCTCAGGGCCCTTTAGTGTTGGAACCGGAAAGCCAAATTGTGTTCCGTGACCTTCTGGGGCCGTGGCTGCATAGCCAGCGACAAAAAACCTTGCATAGTTAGTAGAATCTTTTAATTGCCGCATGGCCATCTGAAACGGTTCTACACCGTGCATATCCATAACATTTAAAACACCTGCTTTTGCAGCCTGCTGAAGCGATTGCGGTGACCAAGCATGGACATGAGCATTACTTAAAGCTGGAATGACCGTTTTACCGTTTCCCTCTATAACACTATCGCCTTCTTCAATAGGTATTGAACTTCCAATATTTGTTATAAGTCCGTTTGAAATTCGCAATGAGGTATTCTCAATAACGTTTTCACCATCAAAAACTTTGACATTTTTAATAACAAAACTATTCTGAGCGTCCATTTGCCATGCAACGCAGAGCAGAGCTGCAGTAACCAGTATCTTAATTTTATTTGCTACCAAACGCATTATCATTTCCAGTTTTGCTCCTCTTTATCCATAAATTCCTTAATCTTTCGTTTTTCCCAGTCTTTTCCGAAAATGAAGTCGGGACCAAAAACACCTAAAAAGTGAAAAAGTAAACCTATTCCCCAGAAAATAGCCGTGGCATAGGTTCCAAATCCTCTAAAACCATCTCCAGAATAAAAACCGATCAGTAAAATTAAAAAGGCATTTACTATAATATATACAGCAAGGTGCCAGTAGAAGCCCACTAAGGTTTCTACCTTCTTTTTTGCTCTTAAGTAAGCTTCTTCCCTTCTAAAATCTGAGGGTTCATTATTTTCCTCATAAGGCTTGATACTATATTTTTCCATGATGACATTTCTATTTATTGGACAATTCCTTGTTCATATATTCATTGATTTTTTTCTCTTCCCATTGGCTGCCTACGCGGAACATAAAAAAGTGAAAGAGTAGAATAGTTCCCTAAACGACCCAAGTACTTAATACGTTAATGCTGATTATTTCATTGGTAAAATCCTCCCAACTTGACAAATTATCATACACCTTAAAGGCTGTAATTCCAATATTTACGAGGATAAAAACAACCAGATGGTTATAAAACCCCTTTTCACGCTGCACGCGGTGCTTTGCTCTTATATATTTTAAATTTCTACTCTCTTCCATTTTTAAAACTTATTTCCAACGGTTATCATCTTCTTTACGCATATATTCTTCTATTTTGCGCTGTTCCCATCGGGCTCCCAATGCTCCATTATCTATAAATACGCGGTAAGCTTGAAAAACTAAACTAAGGCCCCAACCTACCATTGGAAACCAAAACCACTGTATGGTGTAAGGTGTAAACTTGTACCAAATGAATATTAAAAATGGAATGATGACAAAATAGGAGATTAGACTGTAATAAAAGCCCTTAAGCTCTTCTACCTTTTTACGCGCACGCACATAATCGTCGTTTAGCTTTTCTGGACTTGGCAATGTTCTTTTCATAATTGATACTTGTTTTGTGAGCATTGGAATGCCTACGGCAAAATCCTTCTCTCGTTGATTGATGACTACTTTTTTATTTGACAACAAATTGTAACGTTGCTTGATGTTCTCCAATCCCACTCCACTACTTTTCTTTACAATTTGCTTAGGTTGAAGATTGTTCATTACCACGAGATAATCGCCATCTTCATAAATCTTAATATGTAATGGTTTACTCGAGGTTACCATATTGTGCTTCACGGCATTTTCAAGAAGCAATTGTAAGGACAAGGGAACGACTTTACTTTCTGGATTTGTTGCCTTATCTGGGATTTCAAAAATGATACTATCTTCAAAACGCATTTTAAGCAAAGACATGTAAGTTCTAGCAAAATTCAGCTCTTCATCCACCGTAACCAACTCCTTGTTCTTTTGTTCCAATACATATCTATAAACCTTTGATAATGCGGTAGTAAATTTCTGTGCACTATTTGGATTCTCCTCAATAAGACTGGTCAATACATTAAGACTGTTAAAAAGAAAATGAGGATCTAATTGATTTTTTAGGGCATCAAACTTAGCACTCGCAGTGCCTGCGATAACTTTTTGTTCCTTGACTTTGGTTTTCTGCAGTTCCTTGTAATAATAGAGCGCATGAAAAAACAGGGATATAATCAAAGTTATAAATAGAGCACTTACATAGAATTCTGCGCGCTCACTCTTCCAAAACTCTACCGCACTTTCACCTTCAATTACTATCTCAATAAAGGCTCTAACAAAAAATATGGTTATTAAGGTAATAGCTACAGAACCGATAAAACCTATAGGCATTCTGTATTTGGCATATTTACGCCATACTACTTTATGGTTGAGGTAACCAAAGAATTCTGAATTTACCAGAGTCAATGGTATGGAATAAATGAGGTAATATAGAAACGATCTTAAGAAGGTTTTGTTAAACGCAATTTCCAATCCTGAAAAATAGCGTATAACCTGGTCTACAGCCATTATGGCGACAGCCACTATTATTCCTGAAAGTAAGGTTTTAAAAAATCGTTTCATTGTATTAAAAAGTTTCCTTATTTACATTCTGCGATAACCTGCTTGGCACGTTTTTCGCCCCAATCAGGATGAAATTCTGACTCCGCCTTAAATTTTTTAAAAAGTTCTAAAGTTTCTTCAAACTTTTTGCAAAATGGTGCTGTATCCTGACCAAAATACTTGGCGCTACCCATTTCCCACTCCACCTTCGCGAAAGCTACTCTTGGGTTTTCTGGCGCAATGGCTTTCGCTTTGTTGTAAATTTCCGTGATTTTTCCGGAATACTTCATTCCATAAGTCATGCCGTCGAAGGCAATCCAATTGGTTAGCACTTGGGCCTGAATTACCATAAGTTCTGGGTTGTTCTCACTTAGTGCCATGGCAATGTCTAAATGTTTTTGTGCTTTATCAAGTTGTGCTTTAAGCACGGACTCGTCCGTTACATCCCAACTTTTCAAACTGTTGATCTGCGCTATATAATAATGGGGCAGCCAGTTGTCTTTTTCGGCTGTTGCAATGCGTTCAAACATATTTTCGGCTTTATCGTCATGACCAGCTTCCCATAATTCGAAAGCTTTTGTCATGCCTTTTTCAAAATTACCTTGAGCCATACCCAAAGCTGATAAAGCTATCATAAATAGTGTAAATATCTGCTTCATAATAATTGGTTTATAAGTTAATAGTAATCGTTGTATCATTAGTTAATTCGAATTTAGCATCCTTCCATTTCGGTGGACCCATAAAGCCCGAGGCGTTATTAGAACAACCGTAGTCTTCTTTTGGTATACCCATAAAGTTGGTATCCATTTTACCGTTATCATTTTCGTCATGAAAAATGGATATGGCATAAATACCTTTAGGAATATTTTCAAAGATCACCTCACAGGTCTGATTGGTTATGGAACTTGTAGTCCCTTTAAAAGTATTTTCCAAAAAATCCTCTTCTGTATCGTAAATGGCTAAGAACACTTTCCCCTCATTGCTACTCAATCCATTAACTTTAACTGATATGTTATATTCCTCTTGAGATTGTATCTGTGAGGTAAATACGTGTACAAGAACAATAATTAATAATCGTAATAAGGTACTCATGATGTTTCTTTTTTTGAATGTGATACAAATATCTAACACGTATAAAGATATTTAAAAGAAGCCTTACTGAATTGTATTTTTTTAATGATGAATTGTAAACAAGTGATTTGCAACAGTATTATTTAGCGTAATTCACGTGGTTGCAGTACATATTAGTTTAGCACTAAGATGAAATATGGAGTACGTAACCATCTCCGATAAAGTCATTTACTTTTTTTAACTTTAGCTAAAATCTTGTTCCCATTATGGACGGAAAAGTTGGACTTACAAAAGATGCTGGATGGCAATTTGGAATACGGCGGACGATTCCTGTTAGTCTAGAGAAGGTATGGGATTACCTGTTTTCAGAAAAATGTGCATCTATTTGGTTAAAGGATGCAGGAACTGAGTTCTCTACAATCAAAACGCATTCTCACATAAGAACAAAGTGGAAACTCAGTTCTTGGTCCAACAAGGCCAATTTGCAAATGAGGGTCATTCCCCGTGAAAATAAAACAACCATTGCATTTCACATTGATGGACTGCAAAGTGAGCAGCAGAGAAATACATCTAAAATATATTGGACCAACGTTATCACTGACCTCATAAAGACACTGCAAGACGATAACTAAAAGCCTAGTTGAGACATGAGCCAAATACAATTGTTCGATTTGCCAACAGCATGTCTTATAAATCACTTATCTTTATGTGCATAGCATTACTTAAATTCATAAAATACCATGAAACGTCAGCTTTTAATACCTTTTATAATCGTAGGATTACTATTATCCTGTAATTTCTCAGATAAAAAAACAGCAGCAGAGCCAGAATCAGATAAGCAAGCAGACTCAACCTCCGTAAAAAAAATCAAAGACAAAACTTTTGTTGCTATAGATTCTGACGAGGCCCTAATTGCCACGGCTCTGATGGCAGCACCTAAGGCTAGTAGAGAACGGTGTAAAGTCATAGGTTTTAATATGGATGGTGAATTTGTGACCTTTAGAGAAGGTGATAATGAATTTATAGTACTTGTTGACGACCCTAAGAAACCAGGTTTTAATGCCGCCTGTTACCACAAAGATTTAGAGCCATTTATGGCAAGGGGACGCGAATTAAGAGCCCAAGGAAAAACAGCAACTGAAATTTTTGATATAAGGGAAGCAGAGGCGAAATCGGGCATGCTAGATATGGGAAAGCCAGGTTCTACCTTACATATTTATTATGGCCCTAATGAAACCTATGATCCTGAAACCTTTGAAGTAGAGGATGCGCACTACCGCTACGTTGTTTATATGCCTTTTGCAACCTCAGAATCTACAGGTCTGCCGGAAGTACCAATAGCGGCAAACCATCCTTGGATAATGAATCCAGGCACCCATAGGGCACATATTATGATTTCCCCAAAAGCCGAGGATAAATAGGTTTTGGTTTATGCTGTAGTCATAAAGATGTAATGCGTTTTTAAAATAAAGGTCTTCTTACATCTTACTGACATTGGTCATTTCTTTTACGTAATTGATTTTTTATTTTTATTTAGCTTGAAACACTAAATTTTCATGAAGAATCTTCAAAACATATTGCAGGAAATCACGCAGCTTACTACGAATATTGAAACCAATTATCCGGAACTTTATCGCTATTTGGATGAAAATCCGCTAACGCTACCTACAATGGATAAGCCACATATGGACAAAAAGGTATTAGAATCGTATTTAAAAAGCTTAGAGGAACTGCTCAGGCATCATCTAGAAACGCACCAAGGCAAGAACAATTAATTAAGGAATCATGGGAGAAATAGCCACGTCAAAACGACAAATCACACTATTTTATAGCTCTAAATCAAGAAGAGCAAAACAAACCTTGGCCTATGCCCAAACGAAGGGTCTACCTATTCAGGAAATTGATATTTTAAAAACACCACTCACAGGCACCCAAATTATGGAATTAGCCAAGCGTTTACACTTAGAAGTAAAGGACTTGGTAAACCAAGAACATCCCTCATACTCCTCAGCTATGGAGCATCACAATTTCTCAGATGAAGATTGGATTAAAACGATACAACACAACCCTTCTATTCTAAAGCAACCCATCGCTATGCACGATGAGAAAATTATTCTTGTGGAAACACCAACGGACATCATTAGAATTTAATCATTGCTCACCTTTTAAAACCTTTAAATAAGCAGCAATCTGGCCTCTGTGATAGGTCTCATGCTCCAAGACCTTTCGCATAATAAACCACCCAAATGTCATCTGGTTTCCTTCGTTATCATGTAAAACGTCATTGATTGTTTTATCATCGAACTCTGAAATTAAAGTCGCTCTCTTTTTGCCATAGCGTTCTAAGGTTTGAAGCATCGTTTCGTAGGTGGAAGCATCGACATTAATGGGAGCTTCCTCAGAGCCCATTTGCCATGTAAATTTTCTTACATTGGTGGTTGAAAGTTTAAAAAATAAATCATCAACATCGATAAGGTGCTGTACCAAATGAGCAAAGCTCATGGCAGAATTATTCAATCGCCAATTCATAAATCCTTCTGGAAGCTCTTTAAGTCTTTTAAGGGTCAATCCTCTTATTTCTTCTGATAAAACAGCGAGTTCTTCTATTCTATTTATCGTTACCATGAGATTTTATTTTAAAATATTTAAAGCTATATGCTCTTGGTTAACTTGGCAATGATGCCCATCAGGTTTAATTTTTAAAGTTTAACTAAAAGTGAGTTCATAAACACCCTGTCAATCCATTGAGAAGTATTAAATTACGGTCTAAATTCTAATAACCAATCTTTTTTATCTTAATCATGAAAAAAAATATTTTTGTCCTAACGGCCATCTTTTTTTAGTTCTATCTTCTTGTTCATCATCAAAGGTTGTATCGGATTATGATGACAAAATCAACTTTAATGAGTATAAAACATACGGGTTTTCAGATAAGGCGAAGCAGATTCCTGTTGATGACATGGTAAAAACGAGAATTTTGAACAGTATATCTTCCAATCTCAAGTCTAAGCGTTTAACTGAGTCACCTAATCCAGATTTGCTTGTAGATTTAGCTATCAAAACAGAGAAGAAAAAGGATTATTCTAATACTAATGTAAATTTCAGTACAGTTTGGGGAAAGAAATGGAGATTTCGTACCGGTGTTGGAAAATCCTACTCTAAACAAATCGATTATACAGAAGGCACCTTAATAATCCATCTTGTAGATAGGGCAAAAGACATGTTAGTATGGAAGGGTTCTGGTTCTGGTGTCGTTAAGGAAGAAAGTTTAAAAAAGGAAAATATAGCGATGGGCATCAATAAAATATTGGAAAATTATCCTCCTCAATAATCAATCTTTCATTCCATTAAATATAAAAAAAAAGACCATCTGTGCGATGGTCTTTTTTTATTTTCTATATCTCTTATTGTTTAGAACATTTCACGTCCCGAAAAATGAAAAGCACCTTCAATCAATGCATTTTCATCGCTGTCGCTACCATGCACAGCATTCTCGCCAATAGATGTCGCATACAATTTACGAATGGTTCCCTCAGCAGCTTCTGCCGGATTAGTGGCACCAATTAAGGTTCTAAAATCCTCTACAGCATTGTCCTTTTCCAATATTGCCGCTACTATAGGACCGCGTGTCATATATTCTACCAACTCTGGAAAAAACGGACGCTCTTTATGTATTGCATAAAATGTCTCAGCATCTGCTGTTGTCATTTGTGTTAGCTTCATTGCTACGATTCTAAAACCTGAAGCGGTAATTTTTTCTAATATTGCGCCAATGTGTCCCTTTTCAACAGCATCCGGCTTTAACATTGTAAATGTTCTGTTAGTTGCCATGTAATTATTTTTAATTTTGTTTAATCATCGCCTTATATGGTCTGGCGAAATTCGATGCAAAAGTAATGTATTTCTTTAATTTATCAAGAGCTGTAAACATTAAAAAATTGTATCTTCGTCCACTATGATTGTACCAGAAATAAGCGAAATTAAACAAATCTTAAACAGCCCTAAGCACATTGTAATCGTACCTCATAGAAATCCCGATGGTGATGCAATCGGATCTTCTTTAGGACTATTTCACTTCCTCAATCAAATTGAGCATAACATTGATGTTATTGCTCCAAACGATTATCCAGAATTTTTAAAATGGCTTCCAGGCAATGATGTTGTTTTAAAGTACGACAACCAAACGGCTTCCTGCCAAGAAAAAATTGACAAGGCTGACCTCATTTTTACCCTAGATTTTAATGCTTTGCATCGTGCAGGAGACGATCTTGGAAAGGCTATAGAAGCATCAAAGGCAGATAAAATAATGATAGATCACCACCAACAACCCGATGATTATGCTGCATTTACCTATTCGGATGTAAGCATGTCCTCTACTTGCGAAATGATCTACAATTTTATTGAAATGCTGGGTCAATTAGATAACATTACACCAGAAGTTGCAACTTGCCTCTATACTGGAATTATGACGGACACAGGCTCATTTCGTTTTCAATCCACAACGAGCAGGACCCATCGGGTTACAGCAGATCTTATGGACAAAGGCGCTGTGAATTTTCAAATTCACAATGCCGTATACGATACCAATTCCTATTCGCGTTTACAGCTTTTAGGAAGAGCCATGCAAAATCTAAAAGTGCTCCCAGAATACAAAACCGCTTACATTACCTTATCTCAAGACGAACTTGATACGTTTCAGTTCAAAAAAGGAGATACAGAAGGTTTTGTTAATTACGGTCTATCTTTAAAGGATGTTATTTTTGCGGCAATTTTTATCGAAAACCAACAGGACGCCATAATTAAGGTCTCTCTCAGAAGCAAAGGCAATTTTTCTGTAAACGAGTTCTCTAGGGCTCATTTCAATGGTGGTGGTCATACAAATGCAGCTGGTGGACGTTCGCATCTAACACTAAAAGAGACGGTTGATAAATTTATTAGTATCTTGCCTAATTATAAAGTGCAATTGTCCCAATGATTAAAAAGCTAATTACCTCACTAACAATTACAGCTGTCCTATTTAGTTGTAAATCTCCTGAAGCTAGAATGCCAGAATCCGTGAAGACAGGATCGTTCCTAAAGGAATCTGCAGAACGCAATAAAAAACTTAATGCGAAGGAACAGGAGGAAATTGAAAAAATCATAGCTAATAATCCTGCCATAGATTATATAGCCTCTGAAAGCGGATTTTGGTATTTCTACACCAATAAGGTGGAAAAAGATTCACTACAACCGGAGTTTGGAGATGTCATTGATTTCGATTTTAACGTTTCTAATTTAAAAGGAGAAGAAATCTATGCTACTTCCAACAAGACGTATGTCATGGATAAAGAAGAATTGTTCACAGGATTGCGAGAAGGATTAAAACTCATGAAGCCCAGTGAGCAAGTGACCTTTATTTTTCCTTCCCAAAAAGCCTTTGGTTATTATGGCGATGACAATAAGATAGGAACTAATATTCCGTTAATTTGCGAAGTAACCCTAAATACAATAATTAAAAACAATGATTAAAAGAACTATTTTATCAATTTGTATACTTACGGCACTGTTAAGCAGTTCTTGCCAGGAACGTTATCCCGACCTAGAAGATGGCTTATACGCAGAAATTGTTACCAATAAAGGGACAATGGTCGCAGAACTTTACTACGACAAAGTTCCGGTTACCGTAGCTAACTTTGTGGCCCTTGCAGAAGGCAATCATCCTATGGTTGAAGAACAATATAAGGGTAAACCCTTTTTCGATAGCATCACATTTCATCGTGTCATGAATAATTTCATGATTCAGGGTGGCGACCCAACTGGCACTGGCTCTGGGACACCAGGTTATCGGTTCGCTGCAGATTTTGATAAAGATTTAAAACATGATCAACCCGGAATGTTGTCCATGGCCAATGCAGGAGGAATAAACACTAACGGAAGTCAATTTTTCATCACCGAAGTCCCGTATCCTAGTCTAGACTTTTACGATGCTCAAGGTAATTTAAAGGCATGTGACCAGCCTGGAGTAAGTTGTCACTCTGTTTTTGGTAAGCTTGTGAAAGGAATAGAAGTCCAAGATTCTATATCTAATGTTAAGGTTGTTAATCCTATGGCTAGAAACCATAAGCCTGTTGAAGATGTCATAATGACCGAGGTTAACATTATAAGAAAAGGTAAAGACGCTAAACTATTTGATGCTCCAAAAGTATTCGAAGAACAAATGCCTGGAGTTGAAGTTACGTTTAACACCTTAAGGGAAGAAGCCAAGCAAAAAGCTCAAGAACTAGCACAACAAGCAAAAACCGAATGGCTTAAGAAAAATGAAGAACTAGAAGGGCGTCGCATTGAATCTCCTACCGGAATGGCCATGATCTTTACGCATGAAGGTAACGGAGAACAACCTAATTCATCACAACGTGTAAGTATTGATTGTGCAGGCTATTTTGAAAATGGAGAGTTGTTTTGGACAACCTGGAAAGATGTAGCACAAAAATACGGTAAGTACGACCAAAGGCAAGATGATGCTGGGCGCTATGCCCCATTTGATATGCCCTACAATGAAACAGCCAGTTTAGTAGCGGGTTTCAGGGAAGCCATGTTAAACATGAAAGTTGGCGACAAGGCCAGAGTTTTTATTCCTTATTATCTTGGTTATGGCGAAGCAGGAAGAGCTCCTGTGATTCCACCAAAAACCAATCTCGTCTTCGATATAGAATTGGTGGGCATAAAATAAGACCTTTAGTAATATTTAAAAAGCTGGTAAATCAATAGATGTAACCAGCTTTTTTATTTATGCTTCTGGAATATTCTTTAAGATTTCAAGAACAAATTCCCAGTATTTCTGAGCTGAAGAAATCTGCGCACGTTCATCTGGCGAATGCGCTCCTTTAATATTAGGTCCAAAACTAATCATGTCCATCTCAGGATAATGCTGACCCAAAATACCACATTCCAAACCTGCATGACAGGCAGCAACATGTGGCTCTTGCCCATTATTTAAACGTTTGTAAATTGGGACCATGATTTTTAGAATTTCAGAGTCCATATTTGGTGCCCAGCCTGGATAATCACCCGAAAAGGTAACATCACATTCCATAAGCTCAAAAGCCGCTTTTAAGGCCAAGGCCAAGTCCCATTTAGAGCTTTCAACAGAGCTTCTTGTTAAACACCCTATTTTAATGTTACCATCCTTAACAATAACGCGCGCAATATTGTTAGACGTTTCAACCAAATCTGGAATATCTGGACTCATTCTGTAAACGCCGTTGTGAGCTGTGTAGAGTGCTCGCGTCAATTGTTTTTGAATGGTAACAGGCAATAAATTTGATGGTAATTCACATTCGGTACATGAAATGACCATGTTTGGTTCCAAGGTTTTAAACTCATGCTTAATGGTCGTTGCCAGTTCATCAAAGGCTGCTTTAAAATCAGCTATTTTAGATGTATCAACAATGACCACGGCCCTACTCTCTCGGGGAATAGCATTTCTTAAACTTCCGCCATCTATCTCCGCAATACGCAATCCAAATTTATCATAACCACCATAAAGCAAACGATTCATTAGCTTGTTGGCATTGGCTAGTCCTTCATGTATTTGCATTCCAGAGTGTCCACCTTGAAGACCTTTGACGTCTATTACATAAGCTTGGGAAGTCCCTGGGATTCGTTCCACTGCATAATGGCGCGTTGCGGTAATGTCTACACCTCCTGCACAGCCAACACCAATTTCATCGTCTTCCTCTGTATCAAGGTTCAATAAAATTTCACCTTTTAACAACCCTCCTTTTAAACCCTTGGCACCTGTCATTCCGGTTTCCTCATCGATGGTAAATAGTGCCTCTAATGGTGGGTGTGCAATGGAATCACTTTCTAGAATAGCCATGATGGTTGCCACACCCAAACCATTATCTGCTCCAAGTGTGGTGCCTTTGGCTTTAACCCAATCACCATCTACAAACATGTCTATTCCCTGATTCTCAAAATCAAAAACCGTATCATTGTTTTTTTGATGTACCATATCTAAGTGGGACTGCATCACAACAGATTTGCGGTTTTCCATTCCAGTGGAAGCAGGTTTTCTTATAATAACGTTACCAACCTCATCTTCTATGGTTTCAAGTCCCAGACTTTTACCAAAATCCTTTATAAATTTTATAACACGTTCTTCTTTTTTTGAGGGTCTAGGCACCGCATTCAAGTCGGCAAATTTATTCCACAGAACCTTCGGTTCTAGTGCTCTTATTTCTGAGTTCATTTTGTAATTATATTAGTTTATACAAAGTTACAAAACGACCAGCGTTCAATGTAAAGACTTAAAAAGTATTCCAACAAAAATCCCAAGAAGTGCAATTCACTATTTTAATTTTCCTTAAACTTTTCCCATAGGGTTTTTCTCTATATTTGAACTTAAATGAAACGCAACAGACTATTCTTAATCGCATTTCTTGGCGTTCAGTTGATTGTAATTTACAGCCTTAAACGCGCTCCTGATGTTGTTGAAACGGTATACAGCACTACTGTTTATCCAATACTGTCACAAGCTATGCGCTACGTTTTTGGTTGGATACCCTTTTCTATAGGGGATATTTTCTATACCATCGCTTCTGTCTATATTCTAAGATGGTTGGTTGTGAATAGGAGACGAATCTACAAGGATACCCTGAATTGGGTTTTAGACATTACAGCGGTTTTCTCAGTTATTTATTTTGCATTTCATGTATTGTGGGCTTATAATTACTACAGACCGCCTTTGTACAAATCGTTGAATATTTCTGCGGATTACTCCACCGAAGCCTTATTTGAATTTACCTCAAGACTTATAGATAAATCCAACCAAATTCATAATCAACTTTCTCGAGAAGATTCAATAAAAGTAGAACTCCCATACAGTAAAACAGACATCTTCAATCTAGCCAAGAATGGTTATGATAATCTGGAAAAAGTTTACCCTAAATGGCGTTACAATCCTCAAAGCATAAAAAAATCAATATATAGCTTACCGCTCACTTACATGGGTTTCTCCGGCTACCTCAACCCTTTTACGAACGAAGCCCAAGTAGATGGACTTTTACCTACTTATAAATTCCCAACCACAACCTGTCACGAAATTGCACATCAAATCGGTTATGCGGCAGAGAACGAAGCCAACTTTATAGGATGCCTCGCAGCCATTAACAATGACGACCTATATTTTAAGTATTCAGGATACACCTTTGCGTTGCGGTACTGCATTTATGAACTACACCGGCGAAAGCCCGACCTGTATTATGAACTACTTCCAAGAATTAACAAAGGTATATTGGCCAATTACATGGAGGTCGAACAATTTTGGAAGTCCTATGAAAACCCAGTAGAACCTGTTTTTAAAACTACTTTTGATAATTTCTTAAAAGCTAATAATCAAGCTAATGGAATGAAAAGTTACAATTACGTGGTGGCGCTTCTGGTAAATTATTTCAAGACCAATGCACTGTAAACGTTAAAAAGTCTTAACAGGAGTCTAGCAAATAGCCTATATCCTTATCTTTAGGCATCAAATTTTTAATTAACCCTAATTTTATGATGAAGTTCTTTTTAAAGCTGCTCATGCTAATGTGCAGTGTTTCACTATTCTCGCAAGATTATTTTCCGAGCAATTCGGGAGTAATTGCAAAGAATTCCAACTACACCGCATTTATTAACGCTACCATCCATGTATCTCCGACCGAAATTATTTCCGATGGGACCTTGTTAATTAGGAAAGGGAAAGTGGTAAATGTTGGTAAGTCCTTAAAAATCCCGGACAACACAACGGTGATAGACTTAAGCGGTAAAACTATTTATCCTTCCTTTATTGATTTATACACCACATTTGGCGTTGAAAAACCCAAACGAAGTGGTGATGGCCCTAGGTACGGCCCTGGACGCAGCGGTTATTATTGGAACGACCATGTTATGCCTGAGCAAGACGTTATGGCTAGTTTTAAATACAATGAAAAAGACGCCTCCGAAATGCATAAACTTGGTTTTGGAGCAGTAAATACCCATATGCCAGATGGTATTGTCCGCGGAACAGGCGCTTTAATTGCTTTAAATAATGATGCAGACAATTCGCTGCGAGTAGTTGATGGCGAAGTGTCCCAACACTTCTCATTTAGCAAAAGTGTAAGGTCTAGACAATCCTATCCAAGCTCCATTATGGGAAGTATGGCGCTCCTAAGGCAAATGTATAATGACTCAAAGTGGTATGCCGCCGGAAATATAGATACGCGCGATTTATCCCTTGAAGCCTTAAATAAAAACAAAGAACTCCTTCAAATTTTCGAAGCGAACAGCAGGGCAAATCTTATGCGTGCGGATAAAGTGGGTGACGAATCAGAAGTTCAATACGTTATCGTTGGTGGCGGTGATGAGTATGAACGCATTGATGATGTAAAAAATACCAAAGCTGTATTAATTCTACCTATAGATTTTCAGGCAGCCTATGATGTTGAAGATCCATTTTTAGCTCACTCGTTATCCTTAAGTGATATGAGAGCTTGGAATCAAGAACCGCACAACCCAAGGGTTTTAGCAGAAAATGGCATTCCATTTGTATTAACTACCCACGGACTAAAATCAAAAAAGAGCTTTAAATCCAATCTTATGAAAGCTATAGAAAGTGGCCTCTCCAAGGAAAAGGCACTAGAAGCTCTTACCACTATGCCTGCGAGTTTACTAGGTAAAACAGACCTCTTGGGAACTCTAAAAGCTGGAAGCTATGCTAATTTTTTAATTACAGATGGCGATATTTTCGATAAGAAAACCAAACTTTACGAAAACTGGGTTCAGGGAACACCACATGTCATTGAAGAGATGACATCTATAAACATAGATGGAGACTACACTTTCAATCTTGGAGGAAAGGATTACACGCTTTCCATCAAGAACAGTTTAAGCAAACCAAATGCAAAACTCGAAAGTGATTCCATTAGCTATTCAACTAAAATGAATTATACTAATGATTGGGTTAATCTTACCTTTAAAACGGCAGATAGCACGAATAAAGAATATATTAGGATTGCGGCCAATGCAAGTTCAGCAAATAATCTTAATGGCAAGGCCATAATGCCGAATGGAAATACTCTAAGCTTTTACGCCCTTAAAAAGAAAGAAGAGGCTGAAGACAAAAAACAAAAAGATAAAGATGAAGAAGCATCTCAGCCTTTTTTGAGTCCCGTTACTTATCCTAATCTCGCCTTTGGTTTTGAAGAAAAACCAAAATCCGAAAACTTGCTTTTTAAAAATGCAACGATATGGACCAACGAGGCCGAAGGTGTTCTAAAGAAAGCAGACCTTCTCATTAAAGATGGTAAAATTGCCAAAATAGGCAATAACCTGTCTGATAGAAATGCAAAGGTTATAGATGCCACGGGAAAGCACATTACAGCTGGTATTATCGACGAGCATTCACACATTGCGGCTGCATCTATAAATGAAGGTGGCCAAAACTCTTCTGCTGAAGTAACCATTGAAGATGTCATTGATGATGAAGACATTGATTTGTATCGTAATTTGGCTGGTGGTGTTACTTCCATTCAAATTCTCCATGGCTCTGCCAATCCTATAGGGGGACGGTCAGCAATTATAAAATTGAAATGGGGAGAATCTGCCGATAATTTAGTTTACGACAATTCGCCAAAGTTCATCAAATTCGCTCTGGGCGAAAACGTAAAGCAATCACGCTCTACAACCAATATGCGGTTCCCAAAATCCAGAATGGGTGTTGAGCAAGTTTTTATCGACTATTTTACGCGTGCCAAGGCTTATGACGAAAAGAAGAAAAGCGGGCAACCATATCGTAAGGATACCGAAATGGAAGTTCTAGCCGAAATTTTAAATGGAGAACGCTTTATTTCGTGCCATTCCTATGTGCAAAGCGAAATAAATATGCTAATGAAGGTGGCCGAAAAATTCGATTTCCGCGTCAATACGTTTACGCATATTCTTGAAGGTTACAAGGTGGCGGACAAAATGAAAGAACACGGTGTAGGAGGTTCTACCTTTAGCGATTGGTGGGCCTATAAATACGAGGTTAATGACGCCATTCCTTACAATGCGGCAATTATGCACAAGGTGGGCGTAACCACAGCAATCAATAGTGACGATGCCGAGATGGCACGTCGTCTTAATCAAGAAGCCGCAAAAGCAGTAAAATATGGTGGTGTAAGTGAAGAAGAGGCACTTAAAATGGTAACCCTAAACCCTGCTAAACTTTTACATTTAGATGATAGGGTTGGTAGCCTTAAAACCGGTAAAGATGCAGATATTGTGCTATGGTCTGACCATCCGTTATCCATTTATGCCAAGGCAGAAAAAACAATCATTGAAGGTGTAACCTATTTTGACATAGAACGCGACAAGCAAATGCGTGAAGCCATTAAAAAAGAAAAAAGTGAATTAATCAATTTAATGCTTCAAGACAAAAACAAGGGCTTAAAAACACAGCCCGTTGTTAAAAAAGAAAAGGAACTGTTGCACTGCGACTCTATGGACTAACCACTTAAATAAAAAGAAATGAAAAATTCAAAATACATATATACACTTTTAACGTTTGTTTGCTTTAGTTTAGGTATAGCCCAGCAAACTCCCGCGCCAGAGCAAACTAAAGACATTGCAATTGTAGGAGCAACGGCTCATATTGGCGACGGCACAGTTGTTGAAAATAGCACGATTATCCTCAGCAATGGAAAAATTAGTCGTGTATTAGAAGCGAATGACAATGATGGATTAGCACTACAAACTATGAATGTTATAGATGCTAAAGGAAAGCATGTCTACCCTGGTTTTATTGTAGCCAACGGTACTTTAGGTTTAGTAGAAGTTGATGCTGTAAAAGCGTCAGATGACCTATCAGAGCTTGGTGCCTTTAATCCTCATATTAGGAGCCTTATAGCCTACAATGCCGAATCTAAAGTAGTGGAATCTATGCGCCCTAATGGGGTTTTATTAGGCCAAGTCGTACCACGTGGCGGCCGCATTACCGGAACCTCTTCTGTAGTACAATATGATGCTTGGAATTGGGAAGATGCGGTTGTAAAAATGGATGATGGCATCCATATTAATTGGCCTAACAGCTTTAGACGAGGACGTTGGTGGCTAGGAGAAAATCCTGGCTTAAAACCTAATAAGGATTATGCCAAAGAAGTTAAGGAACTTACCGATTATTTTAACGAATCCAAAAGCTATAATAAAGGAAATAAACCAGAGGTGCATTTGCCATTTGAAGCTTTAGCAGGGTTATTCGACGGTACAAAACGTTTGTATATCAATTTAGATGATGAAAAGGGCATAACAGATGCTGTTAATTTCGTGAAGTCACAAGGTGTTGAGCACGTTACCATTGTAGGTGCCTATGAAGCTCACAAAGTAGCTGATTTCTTAAAAAATAATAACATTTCTGTTTTCTTGAGACGCGTACATTCGCGACCAAATAATGAAGATGATGACTATGACACGCCTTTTAAGCTCGCCAAACACCTTGTGGATGCAGGCGTATTGGTAGCACTTGAGCCTAGTGGTCAAATGGAGCGCATGAATTCAAGAAATCTTCCGTTTTATGCAGGGACAACGGTTGCTTACGGATTATCAAAGGAGCAAGCACTACAATTGATCACGTCCAATCCAGCAAAAATTTTGGGAATAGATGACAGGTTTGGAACCATAGAAGAAGGAAAAAGCGCAACGCTATTCATAAGCGAAGGAGATGCCTTGGATATGCGTACCAACAAAGTAACCCATGCGTTTATAGATGGTAGGCAAGTTAGTTTAGAAACTCATCAAACTGAACTGGCAAAACGTTATTCTGATAAATATAATATTGACCTTAAGGATTAGACAAAAGCGAGCTCAGGCTCGCTTTTGTTTTAAGTGAACATATCATTTCATGGCCTTTACATTTTTAAGCCTTTAACTTATTTTATTAAAGTAACTTTGTAGCTACTATGATAAAAACTATTTCGAGCACACAAAACGTCCTAGTGAAACAACTGGTCGTGTTAAAGGAAAAATCCCGTGAGCGAAAAAAACAAGGGCTTTTTGTACTGGAAGGCAAACGGGAATTGTCCTTGGCCATTAAAGGTGGCTACACCATTAAGTCGCTTTTATTTTTCCCAGACCTTTTCTCCACTAGCGAGGCTAAGGCCCTAGGACAATACGGCATTGAGATTATTGAAATTTCAAAAGAGGTCTTTACAAAATTAGCCCACAGAGAAACGACGGAAGGCGTTATTGCTGTTGTTAAAGCCAAAAATCATCATTTGGAGGATTTGAAACTACAGACTAAAAATCCTCTTATTTTAGTAGCTGAAGCACCTGAAAAACCTGGGAACATAGGAGCGTTGCTCCGTACCGCTGATGCTGCAGATGTTGATGCCGTTATAATAGCTAATCCAAAATCTGATCTTTACAACCCAAATATCATACGGTCTAGTGTGGGCTGTGTATTTTCGTCACAAATTGCCTTGGCTTCAACAGTAGAGGCTATTGACTATCTCAAACACTATAATTTCAATATTTTCTCGGCTATTCTTCAAGAGTCAGAGCCTTATCATCATCAAGATTATACGCAACCAACGGCTATCGTTGTTGGAACAGAAGCGAGTGGATTATCTGAAGAATGGCGCAAGGCATCAACAAAAAACATTCATATCCCAATGCAAGGCCAAATCGATTCCATGAATGTTTCCGTAGCGGCAGGAATTCTTATTTTTGAAGCCAAAAGACAACGCGATTTTAAATAATGATGACTTCCACTACTCTTTTTTACATTATAATTGCCATTATCCTTATTAATTTCTTTAAAGATAAAATCATAAACGCTCTTAATGCCAAACACTATAACGACCCAATACCTTCAGAACTTGATGATGTGTTTGATGAGGACGAGTACAAAAAATCGCAAGCTTACAAATTGGCGAATTACAACTTTGGCCTGTGGTCCTCTGCATTTAGCTTAATTTTAACCCTTGGGTTTTTAATTTTTGATGGGTTTGAGTATGTAGACAATTTCGCTCGCCAATACGCTAATAATGAGATTGTAGTTGGCTTAATATTCTTTGGAGTTATTATGATAGCGAGCGATATTTTAACTACTCCTTTTTCCTATTACAAAACCTTTGTTATTGAAGAGCGCTTCGGGTTCAATAAGACCACCAAAAAAACCTTTATTCTAGACAAAATTAAAGGGTTATTTATGATGGCCATAATTGGAGGTGGTTTAATGGCCGCAGTGATTTGGTTTTATCAATTTACGGGCAAACATTTCTGGTTATATACCTGGGCCATCATAACCGGATTTACCATTTTTATGAATATGTTCTACTCCAGATTGATAGTACCGCTTTTCAATAAACAAAAGCCCTTGGAGGATGGCACTTTACGAGATAAAATATCAGATTATGCCAAATCTGTTGGGTTTAGCCTTAATAAGATTTTTGTCATAGACGGCTCTAAACGCAGCACAAAAGCCAATGCATATTTCTCTGGTTTCGGCAGGGAAAAACGAGTCACTCTTTACGACACTCTAGTAGAAGACTTAAACGATGAAGAGATTGTTGCCGTTTTGGCTCATGAGGTAGGACACTATAAAAAGCATCATATCATTTTCAACTTAATCTTTTCGGTTTTATTAACAGGTCTAACGCTGTTCATTCTTTCTATTTTTATTTCAAATCCATTACTATCACAGGCTATTGGAGTGCAAAAGCCAAGTTTTCATGTAGGTTTAGTCGCATTTGGCCTTTTGTATGCGCCAATATCCGAGTTAACGGGATTGGTTATGAATTACATATCTCGACTTTTTGAATATCAAGCAGATAATTATGCCAAAACAACTTATGCCGCCAAGCCATTGATTACCTCTTTGAAAAAACTTTCTAAAAATAGTCTTAGTAATCTCACCCCTCATAAGGCCTATGTTTTTATGCATTATTCACATCCTACATTACTGAATCGTGTAAAAAACCTGAAAGGCTAATTTTATTTTAAACAGACGAGATTTTCTGGTGAATAAGATATTGCTTATTCCCCTAGTTTTAGTACTTTAGTTCTATGACTGAAGTTGATATTGAAAAAGAAAATGCAGCAATTGCCAAAGCTTACAAGGAGCTCCTTAAAGTAAGCTATCAAACCTTGAGTCGTGCCGATAAAAAATTAATTCGTCAAGCATTCGAGGTCGCCTTGGATGCACATAAAGATCAACGACGTAAATCTGGCGAAGCTTACATTTTTCACCCTATTGCCGTAGCTAAAATAGTCGCTCAGGAAATTGGTCTGGATGCTACTTCCATTGCCTCGGCCCTGTTACACGATGTGGTTGAGGATAATCCCAATTATACCATAGCCGACATAGAACAGTTGTTTGGAGAAACCGTTGCAAGAATTGTTGATGGCCTAACCAAAATATCGTCATTAGACACGGAAATGGATGTTTCGCTTCAGGCGGAAAACTTCAGGAAAATGCTTCTCACCCTTAATGAAGATGTTAGGGTAATTATTATAAAAATTGCCGATCGCTTGCACAACATGCAGACCATGGAATCCATGCGTGCCGATAAGCAGGTGAAAATCGCCTCCGAAACACTCTACATTTATGCGCCATTAGCTCATAGAATAGGACTTTATAACATTAAAACAGAACTCGAAGATTTAGGCTTAAAATATACCGAACCAGAAGTTTACAATGACATTCTGGAGAAAATGAAAGAGAGTAAAGAAGAGCAAGACGCTTATATTAAGTCATTTTCTAAGGTAATTGAGGAGTCATTGAATAAGGAAGGTATTAATTACGAAATTAAGGGCAGACCAAAATCCATATTTAGCATAAGGCGCAAGATGGTGAAACAAGGAATCTCTTTTGAGGAGGTCTATGACAAGTTCGCCGTTAGAATTATATACAAGTCCGATTTAGCTAATGAAAAATTCCTGGCGTGGAAAATTTACTCCATTGTTACCGATCATTTTACACCTAACCCAATTCGATTACGCGATTGGATTTCATCGCCAAAATCAACCGGTTATGAAGCACTCCATATCACAGTTGTAGGACCAAAAAGTCGCTTCGTGGAAGTTCAAATCCGAAGTGAACGCATGAATGAAATAGCCGAAAAAGGTTACGCGGCGCATTATAAATACAAAAATGAAACTGATAAAGATGACAGTTTAGACCTTTGGATAAATCGCTTACAAGAAGCCTTAGAAAGCAATGAAGTGGATGCCGTGGATTTTGTTGAGCAGTTTAAACTCAACCTCTACTCCAAAGAAATTTTTGTATTCTCGCCAAAAGGAGATTTAAAATCCTTACCAAAAGGTGCCACACCTCTAGATTTTGCCTTTAGCATTCATACGGAGATTGGTATGAAAACACGTGGTGCTAAGGTTAATGGCAAACTTGTACCGTTAAGCCACGAACTTCAGAGTGGTGATCGTGTTGAGATTCTAACCTCAGAGAATGCTAAGCCTAATGCTAACTGGTTGGATTATGCAACAACAGCCAGAGCACGGAGTAAAATTAAATCAGCCTTACGGGAAGACACCAAACGCATAGCAGAAGAAGGGAAAGAGATTTTAAGGCGTAAACTAAAGCAACTTAAAATCACACTAAACGAAAGTTCAGTAAATGACCTCGTCAATTATTTTAACCTTAATACCTCATTAGATCTTTTTTACCGGGTAGGCATAGGAAGTATCGATAATACCAAGTTAAAGGCTTTTGCCGCCTCAAGAAGCAGTTCTATAGTAAGCTACTTTAAAAAGAAAATACGTAAACCAGAACCGCCAAAGGACATCAATAAAGAGGAAATAACCTCTAAGTACGACATGTTGGTATTTGGCAAAGAGGAAGAGAAACTGAGTTATACACTGGCCAATTGCTGCAATCCCATTCCTGGAGATAAAGTCTTTGGTTTTTTAACCATCAATGATGGCATTAAAGTGCATAAAAAAAATTGCCCAAATGCCGTAAGCCTGCAGTCTAACTACGCCTACAGAATCATGCCCGCGAAGTGGATAGACTCGTCACAGCAAGTGTACACCTCGCAAATAGAACTATCTGGCATTGACAACCTTGGCCTAGTTAACGATATTACTAAACTCATCTCCCAGAACATGCATGTAAACATGAAAAGCATAAGTTTTTCAAGTGAAGATGGTGTATTCTCAGGAAAAATAACCGTGCAGGTACAAAATCAGGCTATACTCAAGAAACTCATGGATAAGCTCAAAAAAATTAATGGTATCGATAAGGTTAAGAGAGTCTAAAATTATGTAAATTTGCAGCTTAATTATGAATGCAACCACAGAAGAAAGTAATCAGGAAATTGTAAAACGTGTTTTTACACAATTTCTAGAAGAAAAAGGACACAGAAAAACTCCTGAACGCTATGCTATATTGCAAGAAATATACGATAGCGAAGAGCATTTTGATATAGAGTCGCTCTACATTAAAATGAAGAATAAAAACTACAGAGTTAGTCGTGCCACGCTTTATAACACTATAGAACTGCTCCTCGACTGTGGTTTGGTTAGAAAGCACCAATTTGGCCAAAGTCAGGCCCATTACGAAAAATCGTATTTCGACAAACAGCACGACCATGTCATCCTCACCGATACAGGCGAGGTTATCGAGTTTTGCGACCCACGCATTCAATCCATACAAAAAACCATAGAAGAGGTTTTTAATATTAACATAACTAATCACTCACTCTATTTTTACGGTACTCGTAAAAATGACGACTAACTAAAATATACCATGGCAGTAGATTTACTACTAGGACTTCAATGGGGAGATGAAGGTAAAGGAAAAATCGTTGACGTTTTTACATCAAAATATGATATCATAGCGAGGTTCCAAGGTGGGCCAAATGCAGGGCATACCTTGGTTTTTAATGGAAGAAAACACGTTCTACATACTATTCCCTCTGGCATTTTCCACGATAATACCATTAACTTGGTAGGAAATGGCGTAGTCATTGACCCTGTGATTTTTAAAAAAGAGCTTGATAAGCTAGATGAACAAAATGTAGACTACAAAAAGTCCTTATGCATCTCTAGAAAAGCCCATATTATTCTTCCAACGCACAGGTTATTGGACGCTGCAAGCGAAGCGTCTAAAGGGAAGGCAAAAATTGGTTCTACATTAAAAGGCATCGGCCCAACCTATATGGATAAAACCGGCCGTAATGGAATCAGGGTTGGAGATATTGAAATGGCCGACTGGAAAAAGAAATATAGAGCTCTAGCTGATAAGCATGAAGCCATGATTTCTTTTTACAATGTGGATATTGAATATAATTTGAACGAATTGGAATCAGAATTTTTTAAGGCAATAGACACCTTAAAATCACTCCAATTTATAGATTCTGAAGAGTTTATACACAAGGCCCAAGTTGAGGGTAAGTCCATATTAGCTGAAGGCGCCCAAGGATCATTATTGGATATAGATTTTGGGACGTATCCTTATGTAACATCATCCAATACTACTGCCGCAGGAGCATGTACCGGTTTGGGTGTGGCTCCGAGTAAAATTGGCGATGTATTCGGTATTTTTAAAGCATACACAACGAGAGTTGGGTCGGGACCCTTCCCTACCGAATTGTTTGATGAAGACGGTGAAACTATGGGACGCGTTGGTCACGAATTTGGTGCCACTACAGGTAGACCAAGGCGCTGTGGCTGGCTAGATTTGGTGGCATTGCGATATGCTTGCCAAGTTAATGGTGTGACACAACTCATTATGATGAAGGGTGATGTTCTTTCAGGTTTTGAAAGACTTAAAGTGTGCACGGCATATGATTATAAGGGAAAAACCATCTCTCACTTACCATACAATATTGAATCCGAAAATGTAAAACCAATTTATACTGAACTTAAAGGATGGTCCGCTGACTTAACAGAAATGACAAAGGCCTCGGAATTACCTCAGGAATTTAACGACTACGTAACATTTTTAGAAAATGAGCTAGACATTCCGATAACCATCGTTTCTGTAGGGCCTGACAGGAAACAGACCATTATAAGAAAAGAAGTTTAGCACAATTGGCTTCGTTAAAAAAACTGTAAATCATACTAAAAAATCGTTTTACAGGTTAAACAGTCATAGACCTATGACAATGGACACAACGAGAATTTGGCCTCTACTCATAATACTATTTTATGGGCTAACAGCAGTATCCCAACAAACTGAGGTTATTACCATAGAATATGCTGGCACAGGATACACAGACCCTCAAATCGAGGACGGTGCAAAGGTCTTTCTCAGAGATAAGTCCCAGCAAGTTCATTTTATCCATAAAGGTGTGGATATGTGGTGCGACAAAGCAATCTATTACGAAGATCAAGATTTTATTGAGGCGTTTAGCAATGTAGTGGTTAAACAAGGTGATTCCATAAACATGGTGGCCAAATACGTGGAATATAGTGGCAAAACCCAAATAGCCATAGCGAGCGGAAACGTCGTACTTACAGAACCTAAATCTGTATTGAGCACAGATACCCTATATTTTGATCGTGTTAAACAGCAAGCATTCTATAAAACACGTGGCAAAGTAGTAAGAGATACTTCTGGTACAATTACGAGTCAAATTGGTCGCTATTATCTCAATGCGCGCAAATACCAATTCATTCAGGATGTAGAGCTTGTTAATCCCGAATATGTACTAAATACAGAGCGCCTCGATTTTTTTCCAGATAACGGTTATGCTTATCTTTTTGGCCCGTCGACGATAGTGGGCGAAGGCAGTAAAGTTTACACGGAGCGTGGATTTTATGACACCAACAATGATACTGGACATTTTCAACGTAATGCTCGGGTAGATTATGACAATAGAACGGTAGAAGGCGATAGCATTTATTTTAATAGAAATAGAAATTTTGCATCGGCCACAAATAATATTACGGTTACAGATACCATTAACAATAGCATCGTAAAAGGCCACTATGCCGAAGTATGGCGCGACAAGGATTCTGTTTTTATAACAAAGCGAGCCTTGGCGATTACTGTTCAAGATAAGGATTCTGTATATGTGCATGCAGATACCTTAATGGTTACAGGCAAGGAAAATAATAGAATAACAAGAGCTTATTACAATGTGAGGCTTTATAAAAGCGATTTAGCAGGTAAAGCTGATTCTATTCACATAAACCACAAAACCGGACTTACCAAAATGATCAATCTAAGCCGCTTTAGCTCTAGCGATGCCTTTGCAATAGATCGTAAGCCAGTACTATGGAATATGGGAAATCAAATGACTGGAGATACCATTCACCTTATCTCTAATGTTAAAACCGAAAAACTAGATTCCCTAAAAGTCTTCAATAATGCTTTTTTGGTAAGTAGAGATAGTTTAAGTGATGATGGTTACAACCAGATAAAAGGACAACGGCTTATTGGATTATTCCGTGATAACGAGCTCTACAATGTTGATATTATTAAGAATGCAGAAGTCATTTACTACTCCAGAAACTCCGAAAATGAATTAGTAGGCATCAATAAATCCAAGTCTGGTAGTATCAATATTCAAATCGAAGATCAAGAGATACGAGAAATTAGACTGATCAATCAAATTGATGGGCAATTGTTTCCCGAATCTCAATTTCCGAGAAGTGGAAAGCGTTTAAGAGGTTTTGACTGGCGCGGTGAAGAACAGCCAAAATCCGTGGAGGATTTATTTATAGGAGATCCTCCTTTAGATTTACCCATAATAAGTGGCTTAAAAGACTATGTGCCTCCAGAGGAGTTTGTTGATGAAAGCGTCCAAGAACGTGTGGAATCAGCAGGGAAAAGCGCACCTAACAAAACCAATAAAGCTGCTCGAAATTTACCGACGAATTCAGCAGCCCAAGGCACTAAAAACATGTCAAAAACACCTGTTCTCAAGACAACGAATGAAGGCGAAGACCAATCTAAGACTGAAGAGCAATAGGTTTTAGTATGGATAAGGACTTCTTTAAATATCAAGCACAGACCACACCACACCCATTGGCCATAGAGGTCAGTCATGCCAAAGGTTCATACATATACGATACTAACGGAAAGGCCTATTTGGATTTTGTAGCAGGGGTTTCTGCCTGCAGTTTGGGTCACTGCCATCCAAAAGTAGTTGCTGCAACCAAAGCACAACTTGATTCTTATCTGCATGTTATGGTGTACGGCGAGTTTATCCAACAACCTGCTGTAGAACTCGCTAAAATTCTTGCACAAGAACTTCCAGACCCATTGGATACCACTTATTTGGTCAATTCTGGCACTGAAGCTATAGAAGGCAGTATTAAACTCGCAAGACGTTACACAGGTCGAAGTGAAATTATTGCGGCGAAAAATGCTTATCACGGCAACACTATGGGCTCCTTAAGCTTAATGGACTACAACGAGCGTAAGCGTCCTTTTTTACCTCTTATTCCAGATATAAGGCACTTCGCCTTTAATTGTGAATGGTGTCTTAACCAAATCACGGAAAAAACAGCTGCCGTGATTTTAGAAACCATACAGGGTGGTGCCGGATTTATTGAACCCATTAACGACTATCTCAGTAAAGTACAAAGACGTTGCCAAGATGTTGGAGCCCTATTGATTCTTGATGAAATCCAACCTGGAATAGGTAGAACCGGAAAACTCTTCGGCTTTGAAAATTATAATTGTGTTCCGGATATAGTTGTTACTGGTAAAGGTCTTGGTGGAGGTTTACCAATCGGAGCATTTACGACCTCACAAAAAATCATGTCCTGCTTAAAAGACAATCCTAAGCTTGGGCATATTACAACCTTTGGAGGCAACCCTGTTATTGCTGCTGCTGCCTTGGCGACCTTAAAAGAGATATGTAACTCTGATTTGATGGAACAAGCCTTGGAGAAGGAACAATTAATCCGCAAACATTTAGTACATAAACATATTTTAACCATCAGAGGTCGTGGTCTTATGTTAGCAGCACTAACTAGACATGAGAACATTACCAATGCCTTAGTATTAGAAGCAAAAAATCGAGGGCTAATTCTTTTCTGGCTACTTTTTGAACCTCGAGCAATAAGAATTACGCCTCCATTGACTATTTCTAACGAAGAAATAGTCCAAGGTTGCCGTATTATTTGTGAAATTCTAGACACTCTAGGTGACTAGTTTATTTTGCATGACTCTGGTTTTCAGATTATAACCAAATACTTTTTAAAGTATTACATGTGTTAATTAATTTGTTAAAAACAATCAGCAAAGACATTTGATTAAGCAAAGGATACTCCTAATTTTAGTTTGTGAATTATTAATCCGCCTATGCAATACAGTCACAACGACGAAAACTTCTCACTCACCCGATTTGAATCAATGCTAAAGACTAACGATATCCTATTCTTTGATTCAAATGAATTCGAAAACATTATACACCACTATTTAGAAAACGGTAAAATTGCTTTAGCCAAAAGAGCTATAAAACTCGGATTAGAACAACATCCTTCATCAATAAACTTAAGATTATTTCAAGTTGAGGTTTTAGTCATTGAAAATAAGTTCAAAGAAGCAGATGATATTTTGGAAATGCTTCATGAGCTAGAACCCAATAATGAAGAAATTTACATACAAAAGGCCAACGTGCTGTCCAAACAGGATAAACACTTAGAGGCCATTCGTACGCTAGTAAGCGCAATTGATTTGTCTGGAATTCCCGAAGATAATGCTGACCTATTTGCGTTAATTGGTATGGAATATTTATTCTTGGATGATTTTCAAAATGCCATAATCTATTTTAAAAAATGCCTAGAGGCTGATATGACGGATTATGGAGCACTACATAACATCATCTATTGTTACGATTTCTTAAATAAAAACGAGGAAGCGATAGTATACCTCAATTGGTTTATTGACTTAAATCCGTATTGTGAAGTTGCATGGCATCAACTAGGTCGACAATATTTTGCTATCAAGGATTACCCAAGGGCAAACACAGCTTTTGATTTTGCGATCATATCAGACGATACTTTTGTAGGCGCTTATATTGAAAAGGGAAAAGTCCTTGAAAAACTAAAGTTATACAAGGAAGCTATTGAGAATTATAAAATTACACTAGCGATAGATGAGCCTACATCATTTGCTTTACTTCGCATTGGTCATTGTTATGAAAAATTAGGTCAGGATAATTTAGCAGTACAATTCTTCCAAAAAACTATAGATGACGATGCCCTTCTTGATAAAGGCTGGATTGCGATCACAAAATTTTACATGAAGCGCCTAGACTATCAAAAAGCTCTTTATTACATTAAGAGTGCCGTGAATATTGATAGCGAAAATGTACTCTACTGGAAACTTTATGCCACCATTAACAAACGCCTCAATTTTTTAGAAGAAGCAGAATACGGCTATAAGCGCTCCTTAGAGTTAGGGAATTACGAGTTGGATACTTGGTTGGACCGTGCTGATATTTTAACCTCGCTTGGAGAAAAAGAAGCTGCCATAACTACCTTGAAAGATGCGGAAGCCTTCTACCCAGAAAATGCTGAAATAGAATACCGTTTGGCAGGCCTTTATTTTTCTGAACTAGATGAATCTAAAGGACGTTTTCACCTAAAGAATGCCCTAAAGCTTAACGAGGAATTCAGCTTTATCATCACAGAACTGTTTCCAAAAGTAGACAATATGCCATTGGTAAAGGCCATTATTTTCGAAAACAAAAAAACTTCCAATTAAAAAATCCATACCTTAGCCCTTCAATAAAATTTGAAATGCAAAGACGTGTTTTAGATTACCTTCTTGTTACGCTTAAAGGTATGGCTATGGGTGCTGCAGACGTGGTTCCTGGTGTTTCTGGTGGTACAATCGCCTTTATATCTGGCATTTATGAAGAACTTATAGAAAGCATTGATAACCTGAGCCTAAAAGTCTTTAAAATCTGGAAAAAAGAAGGCTTTGCACAAGCCTGGAAATCGATAAATGGAACCTTTCTTTTGGCCTTATTCTCCGGAATCGCCATAAGCATTCTCTCTTTGGCTAAACTTATTAAATGGCTTCTTCATAACGAACCGATCCTACTTTGGTCTTTCTTTTTTGGCCTAGTATTGGCCAGTATACTGTATGTAGCCAAGCAGATCCAAAGTTGGAATCTCGCCATTCTACTTGCTGTAATTATTACTTCAATCTTATCCTATTACATTACATTGGCCGAGCCTTTTGCATCACCAGACAGTTATTTGTATCTTCTTTTTTGTGGTTTCGTGGCCATCATAGCTATGATATTACCAGGAGTTTCTGGGGCCTTTATTTTGTTGATATTGGGAGCCTACCAAACAGCTATTGACACTATTAATAATTTAGTAGAGGGCCTTACTACAGGAAATATGGATTTGTTTAAGGATGCCTTCACAAAATTTGCCTTATTAGGTATTGGAGCTGTTTTAGGTCTCAAGGTATTCTCAAAAGCTTTAAACTGGATGTTTAAGCACAAAAAAAATCTAACGCTAGCCATTCTTACTGGATTCATGGTAGGTTCACTCAATAAAATATGGCCCTGGAAAGAAGTTCTCAAAACACGTATTAATTCCAAAGGAGAAGTCGTTACCCTTTTAGATAAAAGTATTTTACCATCTTCGTATGACGGTAACAGTCAAATTTTAATGGCTCTAATCCTTATCGTTGTTGGTTTTGCCACAATTCTTATTTTGGAATACCTAGGAAGAGAAAGAACAAAAGCTTAATAGAAAGACGAAGCCAAGGTGGAAAGCACACGACATTTTAAAGACCGCTTTTTTCTTGTTATCAAGGGCTTGGCCATGGGAGCTGCCAATAAAGTCCCAGGTGTTTCTGGCGGTGTGGTTGCCTTTGTAGCTGGCTTCTACGAGGAATTCATTTACTCACTGCAACGGATAAATAAAACGGCCTTTAAATTACTTTTTAACGGAAGGTTCAAGAGCTTTTTCAGATATGTGAACGGTAAATTTCTGGGCTTGCTGTTTTTTGGAATGATTGTCAGCTATTTCAGTGTGTCAAAAATATTGGACTATCTCATTGTTCATTACGAGCTCTACGTGTGGTCTACGTTCTTCGGAATGATTTTAGGCTCAATTTACTACATAAGCAAAGATTTTGAAGACTGGAACACCAAGACAATTTTGGCGCTTGTATTAGGTGCTGCCGCTGGGCTTAGCATTAGCTTTTTGGATCCCGCTACAGAAAATGATAATTTGTTTTTTGTTTTTTTCTGTGGAATCATAAGCGTCTCAGGTATGACGCTTCCTGGTTTTTCTGGGTCTTTCATACTCATCCTACTAGGAAACTACGTGTTGTTATTAGTGGATGCGGTTAATGCCCTTTTTGATACGCTTTACGATATTGCTGGTGGTAATTTTGAATTCTTACAAAACGCTGTTAGGATTAGATTATTGAAGGTCCTGGCCGTCTTTACATTGGGCTCAGTCACAGGGTTGGTAACCTTTTCCCATATCCTTAACTACATACTCAAGCATTATAAAAATATCACCTTGGCGACAATCGTTGGCTTTATCATTGGATCTTTGGGTGTAGTTTGGCCGTGGAAAAAAACACTGTATAAGCAAAACTCAGATGGCGAGTTTATTTTAGATTCTACTGGAAAACAGATTGTTGCAAATTACGAGCGCTATTTACCTGATTTTAACACGGAAACGTATATGGCGATTGCTTATATTGTTTTAGGAATTTTAATAGTGCTAGCTTTAGAATGGTATGGAGAACGAACAAGACAAGTCAAAGCTTAAATTCGGACTAATAGGAAAAGACATAGACTATTCTTTTTCCAGAAGTTACTTTGCCAAAAAATTCAAAACCGAAAATCTGCCTTATACCTATGTGAACTATGATATTGACGACATTCATAAATTGGATGAAATCATAGCCAACACCCCTAATCTTAA
>CAZGDG010000024.1:25381-35792 GCA_964524415.1 uncultured Flavobacteriaceae bacterium | reverse complement strand
CCGAAGAAACTGGATTTTGAATCCAGCGCGTCTACCAATTCCGCCACTTGAGCAAATTTTGGACAGCAAAAATATAAAATATTTCAACCGAACCAATTAAAAATACCCTCTTTTATATTTTAGCAAGACGATTATTTTTCTAATTTTGACCATTACATTTTATCTAACCCTAACAAAATAAATTACAGTTTATAATGCCACACGGATCCGCCGAAGCCAAGATTTTTACATGTTCCCAAAGCCAGTATCTCGCAGAAGAAATTGCTGCGGCCTATGGCGTTAAATTAGGAAACGTCATTACCTCTACCTATAGTGATGGCGAATTTCAACCTTCTTATGAAGAGTCCATTCGAGGTACGCGGATATTCATTATTGGGTCTACCCATCCTGGACCAAAAAACCTAATGGAAATGCTGCTTATGATTGATGCTGCTAAACGAGCAAGCGCAAGGCATATTACAGCAGTGATGCCTTACTTCGGCTGGGCAAGACAAGATAGAAAAGACAAACCTAGAGTACCTATTGCTGCTAAACTCGTAGCAAAAATGTTGGAAGCTGCTGGTGCTACACGAATAATTACGATGGATCTACATGCGGACCAAATCCAAGGATTTTTTGAAAAACCCGTAGATCACCTCTTTGCATCCACTATCTTCTTACCATATTTGAGAAGTTTGAATCTCGATAATCTTACTATAGCTTCTCCGGATATGGGTGGTTCTAAAAGAGCCTACACTTACTCCAAAGCTCTTAAAAGTGATGTTGTTATTTGTTATAAACAGCGCGCTAAAGCTAATGTGATTTCTCACATGGAGCTCATTGGTGACGTTACTGGAAAAAATGTGGTTTTAGTAGATGATATGGTGGATACTGCAGGTACCCTGACTAAAGCTGCTGATTTAATGATGGAACGCGGTGCAAAAAGTGTTCGTGCTATTTGTACACATCCAATTTTATCTGGCAGTGCCTATGAGAAGCTTGAAAACTCCGCACTAGAAGAACTTATAGTGACTAACTCTATTCCACTTAAAAAAGAAAGTAAAAAGCTTAGGGTTTTGAGTTGTGCTAACCTTTTTGCAGAGGTAATGCACAATGTTCATCACAATCAATCTATAAGCGGTAAGTTTATTATTTAAACCTCTATTTAAGCCTAATAATCATAAGTTTGAGAGTAATGATTGGGTATTGATAAAAAACCTAAGGCTTTCTTTAGATTTTCTGCTTTTAATTTATAAATTTGCAGCCCTCAAAATGAGGATTTTATAACTTTAAACAACTATTTCAAAATGAAATCAATTACAATCAATGGATCTCAAAGAGAAAGCGTGGGCAAAAAATCAACCAAAGCCTTACGTAATGCTGGCCAGGTTCCTTGCGTTTTATACGGAGGAGATAAGCCACTACATTTCTCTGCACCCGAATTGGCTTTTTCAAAACTCGTATACACAGCAAATGCGCATACGGTTGTGATTGCCTTAGATAATGGTGAAACGGTTAATGCAGTAATGCAAGACATACAGTTTCATCCGGTAACCGATAAGATATTACATATCGACTTTTACCAAATTTTTGAAAATAAACCAATAACTATGGAAATTCCTGTTAGAACAGTGGGAACTTCCAAAGGCGTTTTAAATGGTGGAAATTTAAGAAGACCTTACCGTAAATTAAGAGTTAAGGCTATTCCTTCTAAACTTCCTGATTTTATTGAAATAGACATCACGCCTTTAAAAATTGGCGATAAGGTTTATTTATCAGAACTTAAAAACGACGACTATGCATTGATGCATCCAGATAACATGGTGGTGTGTCAAGTGAGACGTAGTAGATTGGCTATCGTCGATTTAGGTGACGAAGAGGAAGAGGAAGAAGGTGAAGAAACAGCAGAAGGTGCAGATGCGGCAGCTGCAACTCCTGAGGCTGAAACAAGTCAAGAATAAATAGAAATCAATTCTATATCCTAAAAGCATCCTTATATGAGGATGCTTTTTTTATTTTTGAGGTTCAATTTCAGAGATGCTTGATTTTATAAAATCGTGGTTTACTAAAAATTCAAAGCCCATAACAGCAGAAGATAATGGTATGAAAAAATATTTGATTGTTGGCTTAGGAAATATAGGTGCTGAATATGCCAATACGAGGCACAATGTTGGTTTTAAGGTGCTAGACCACTTCATTGCCGATGAAGATACACAGTTTGAAACGGTAAAACTTGGTGATATAGCAAAAGTAAGAGTTAAAGGCCGTACTATTATTCTTTTAAAACCAAGCACCTACATGAATCTTAGTGGAAAGGCTGTTAGGCATTGGTTAACCAAGGAAAAAATACCCATAGAAAATCTTTTAATTGTCACTGACGACCTCAACTTACCCTTCGGTACTTTAAGGTTAAAGACGAAAGGAAGCGACGGAGGCCATAATGGTTTAAAAGATATCCAAGACAAACTCCAGACCATAAAATATAACCGCTTTAGGTTTGGTATCAGTGATAGTTTTAGCAAAGGCAAGCAAGTAGATTATGTCTTAGGTGAATGGAATAAAGACGAGGCTGCCAAACTACCTGAACGCTTAGACCGCTCTAAAGAAGCTATTATTTCCTTTGTGCTCTCAGGCATATCAGAAACCATGAATCGCTATAACGGGACATAAAAAAAGAGGTGATAATATCACCTCTTTTTTTAATTGCTTTTATTTTCTATTGTTAGTTAATAACAATTTTCTTGAGTGCTTCGCTGCTACCATCTCTAACCTTAACAAGATACATACCGGAAGCAATATCTTGTAAATTTATCTGATGCGTGAGACCATAAGAAGCATTTAGGCGCTGCGCATGAATGCGCCTACCATTTAAATCGTAAACTTCAATATTTACATTATCACTAATTGGATTACCAAATCGTATAGTGAATAACCCATTATTTGGGTTAGGATAAATACTAAAATTATTTTCTAAAGAAAACTCTTCTGTAGATAAAGGCTCAAGAACGCAGAGCTCTAACGTAAACTCTTCTATAGATCCTCCATCTCCATTCGCATCATCAAAAACTTCTAAAGTCCATGTTCCAGCTGAAGATTCACCATAAAGAAGGGAAAGATCGCCCTCTGGAATAAAAGAACCTGTAAATGGCGCTGAACCATCTGTTATCAAATTAGAAGCTTCTTGATCAAATACTGTGTTTGTATAATCATCACCACTTCCACCGTTGTCTGAAGTCAATTCAATAACAGTCCCTGCAGGGCTTATCAATGAAATATCCAAATCTGCAGTCCAGGTATGCTCAATGGTAATGCCCACATTAACATCAGTAATTTCAAAATCAAAACCTACATCAACAGTAGATTCATAAGTAATGCCTCCTGTAGTAGAAATAGCAATTGGTGTGTCTGTTGCTGTCACAGTATTACAGGCAATATTAGCTGTTGTAAAGCTCGCCTGTGCGTAAGGTCCAACACCACAATCGTTGACCGATCTTACACGCCAAAAATATTGGGTTCCCGTACTTAACGATGCTACCGTAAAATTAGGATCAACAGGTGTCCCACTAGCAACTATATTGGTAAAACCGGCATCCGTTGCAATATCAATTTCAAAGTTTAATGCATTGTCTAGGGCATTTATGTCTGCATTCCAAGAGAAAAGAGCATTATCCGCAGAGACATCCGTACTACCGTCTGCAGGCGAAATAATAGTTATAGGACCTAGATTACTATCAAATACATTAAACTCTACTGCTGTACTTTGAGTGAGAGCTCCAGAGGTACCAACAAGTTCTATTGGATAATCACCAATACTAAGACCACCTATACCTGAAATGGTGACGGTTACGTTAGTGCCATCTACAGTAGCAGATGAAGGGTTGAACACTGCTGAAGTTCCTGCTGGTAGACCTGTAGCACTAAAATTAGTTGTGCCTGTAAATCCTAAAAATGTATTATAAGTAAAGTTAAATACAGCATTATCAGGGGAACATACATTTACTGAGTTATCAGCTACGGCAAGTACAAATTCAGTTTCCCTAATTGTGAAATTGGTACTGTTAATTGCATAGAATATGTTGTTATTCGCTTCCACTTTCACTCTTGCTGTCGTAACCTCACCTCCTCCTGTTATAGGGGCAGTAATAGTTTCAGAACCGTCATTAGGAACGTTAGTAGCTAAAGTAAACGGATATGTCAACCCACCATCTACAGATAATAGAATATTAACTGTCGGCGTATTGACTGCACCGCCATCTGTACCAGCCACATCCCAAGTTACCGTTTGGTTAGAACCTGCATCCCAAATTTCATTAGTAGTCTGGGAGGTTACAGCAAATGGCCCAGAAGTACCATCAACTGTTACTGTCATAGTATCAAAACTGCTTTGTGGTGTTTGTCCTACACCACCTGCATCACTGCGATCTCTTACCGTTAAGGCGAAATTTAATGTTCTACTAACGTTTGAAACGGTTTCCCAGCTGGAATTATCTACCGTCTCTACAGGATTGGTCTCAGTTAACTGACCCGTAATAACACGCTCCACAATTGGCATGAAACGCTGCGTTGATGTACTTGGTGGCCTAGAACGCCAAACACCGCCAGTAGTCTTATCTGGACCAAAGTTTCCGGTAGTGGTAAGCCCATTATCTATTTGCTCCCAAGTATAGGTTAATACATCGCCTCCATCTGGATCTGTGGCAGAACCGTTCAAAACAAAAGCGGTTCCAGAGGGAATGGTATAATCCAAGCCTGCATCGGCAACTGGAGGATTATTTGGTATCGCTGTTCCCACCCAACACGTTTGGGATTGGAGATTGTTTAAAATTTGCAAAATACTGTAATAATGAAAATAAGGATCGGAATGATCTTGCACATCATTTGGTCCTGTAATTCCTGCATAACCCATAATGGTGGTTCCACTACCTGGTTCTGCATTTACGCCTGCTCCTTCTGTATTAAAAGCAAAAGTGTGATTTGCTCCCATCTGGTGACCAATTTCATGTGGCACATAATCTATGTCAAAGAAATCAGACATGTACGGTCCTCCATCATTATCTAGAAAAGAATGTGAAGAGAAGGCACTTCCTTTTTGTCCATCATCACAAACACAGCCAATACATCCAGCATTTCCGTTATTTGAACCAAAATTGAAAAGGTGACCGATATCGTAATTGGCTTCTCCAACACTAGATGTCAAAGTACTTTGTAATTGCGAATTAAAACTCCCCGTGTAAGGATCAGTAGCTGCGTTAGGAAAAATAATATTGATTCCGCTCACAAGTTGAAAAGTAACTGCCATATCCACTTCAAAAACCTCATTACTTCTATTTAATGTTGAAATAACTTGGGTCAAAGCATCAAATTGTGCATTACCATTGGCGCTATTTCCATCATTCCAAAAACTTGTATATTCTCCTGTTGTGGAAATAGCAATTCTAAAGGTTCTAAGCGTTTGATCATTAGCGTCTCTATTAGTATTGCTAAAATTGTCAACGTCTATAGGTATAACCTCATCTTCCGTTAAACACTCAAAATCTTTAATGCTTGATATTCTCGCATCTCTAGTATACAGAATATAATTGGCTGTATCTCCTTTGGCGACAGGAACAATAAATTCCATAGGACCATTAGGATGGGTAACCATGGTTTGAAGCCCTTGTGGCGTGACACTAAACCTCGCACGCACACCAGGTTGCTTAGTGCCAAAACCAAGATAAGTCTTTATCTGAGGAAACTGTAGTGACAACTCCTCTGATAAAACCGGAGCTTCAAAAACAACAAATTCTTCGGTTTCTCCTTTTAAATTTGGGAGTACCATACGAACTGTAGAATTTACTCCTGTACCTCTACGAGGCGCACCTTCCAGTTGTGTTCTTAAGGCATTTAAATCTAATTGATAGGTTTGATAGAACTTCTCATTTAAGTTTGACGTGTTTAAATTCGAAGTGTTGTTAGAACCCTCTATTTTCTGCCAATAACCCTGTTGAGCAGGTAGCGAAAATAGCGTTAAAATCATTGATAATGATAAAACAAAATGTAGCTTTGCTTTCATAAGTAGTATTTAGAATTAAAATTGTTGCTAATTTAAGAATTTTTTAAGACACCTGAGCAACGTGTAGAATGATGAGGTAACTCCTTTAATAATAATGTCTTGGCCAAAAAATCAGTAAAAGTTACAACAATAGGCACGTTTGATGGTGTGCACATAGGACATCAAAAAATCCTTAATCGGGTGATTAAGCTAGCTGATTCGCAAGGCTATGAGTCTGCCGTCCTAACCCTATTTCCACATCCAAGAATGGTATTATTTGGTGATGACTCCATAAAGCTCATAAATACCATTGATGAACGTATTGAAATCTTGAAATCTTTTGGGATTAAACATGTCATAGTAAAAACCTTTACTAAACGTTTTGCCAATCTTAGCGCAGAGGATTATGTAAAAACCATACTTGTCGATGAACTCAATACCAAACAAATTGTAATTGGCTATGACCATCATTTTGGTAAGGGAAGAAGTGCTAATATTTCAGACTTAAAAGTATTTGCCAAGATGTTTGACTTTAAGGTTGAAGAAATTTCTGCACAGGACATCAAAGATGTTACGGTTAGCTCTACAAAAATTAGAAATGCACTGCAAGAAGGACACGTTGATAAGGCCAACACTTATCTTGGTTATCAATTTTTTGTAACAGGGTCTGTTGTGAAGGGGAATAAAATAGGTAGAACCATTGGTTTTCCCACAGCAAATATTTTTATAAAAGAGGCCTATAAACTTATTCCGAAAGATGGAGTTTACGTCGTTAGGTCTCGATTTAAAAACCGTACTTTAACCGGAATGTTAAATATAGGCAACAAGCCTACGGTAGATGGCAACTCTAAGTCTATGGAAGTACACTTCTTCAATTTTAATGAAGACCTCTACGGTAAAACCTTAAAAATTGAATTTCTCAAACGGCTCAGGGACGAGCGAAAATTTGAAGGCTTGGATAACTTGAAATCCCAGTTGCAACTAGATATGAGAGAAGCGCAAAGTTTTATTGCTCAATATGATAACTGATTTTCTCTTTAAACGTATTGACAACTCCGGATTGGTTGTGTTCAGAATCTTTTTTGGGTTGTTATGTTTTTTAGAATCTGTTGGAGCCATTCTTACGGGATGGGTCAATCGCGTCATGATCCAACCAAAGTTTACATTTTCATTTATTGGTTTTGAATGGTTACAGCCGCTTCCCGGAAATTGGATGTATCTGTATTATATAATAATGGGCCTATTTGGCCTATTTGTAATGCTGGGTTATAAGTACCGCTTTAGCATGCTTATGTTTGCTCTAATGTGGACGGCAACCTACCTCATGCAAAAGTCTTCATACAATAATCACTACTACCTATTATTTGTTTTGAGTTTCGTGATGGTTTTTCTGCCCGCAAATCGTTATGCGTCTATTGATGTGCGCTTAAATCCTAAACTTAAGGCATATTCCATGCCTAATTGGTGCAAATGGCTTTTTGTTATGCAGCTTTTTATTTTATACACTTACGCTTCTATTGCCAAACTCTACCCAGATTGGTTGGATACTTCAGTCATTGCCCTAATGATGAAAGGGAAGGCAAATTTTCCAATAATAGGAGACCTTTTGCAACAAAAAGTAATGCACTATTTCATTGCTTATGGCGGTATTTTATTTGACGGTTTAATTATTCCTTTATTGTTGTACAAACCCACACGGAAATTTGCGTTTTTTGGATCTATTTTTTTCCATATTTTCAATTCCGTCGTATTTCATATCGGTATATTTCCCTTCTTATCCTTAGCCTTCTGTCTTTTCTTCTTTGAACCCAAGACGGTAAGAAACCTGTTTTTAAGAAACAAACCGTTTTACGACAAAAGCGAGGTCATACGCCCTCATAAACACAAGCTTATTACAACGGTTTTAGTGGTTTACGTATTGGTTAATATCACCCTTCCTATCCGCCATCATTTTTTTAAGGATAATGTCCTTTGGACAGAAGAAGGGCATCGCTTGGCCTGGCGAATGATGTTAAGAACTAAGAGCGGTTCGGCAAGCTTTACCGTGGTAGACAAAGAAACCAATAAAAGCAGCATCGTAAAATTAAAGGACCATTTAACCAAAAAACAACAAAGCCGCGTAGCAACAAAACCGGATTTTATTTGGCAGTTTGCCCAGTATTTAAAACAGGAATATGCTAAAAAGGGTCAAGATGTGGAAGTATTCGCCAGAGTTTATGTTAGCGTTAATGGTAAACCCTACAAACAACTTATAGATCCCAAGGTAGATTTGGCATCAGAAGAATGGCACCATTTCAAACACCACGATTGGATTTTACCTTCAAAATAGAAAAAGTTTTGTTTTCCGCTGCTCAAAATCTTTTTACTTTTGCCCAAAGAGTTTAAGGACATGAGCGCCTTTAATCAAAATCACCCAGATGTTACAAGTTGCTTATTTAAGAGACCATAAAGAAGAGGCAATTGCCCAATTAGCAAAGCGCAATATAGAGGCTAGAGAAATGGTGGATAATGCCATATCCCTAGATGAGGAGCGCCGCAATACCCAAACCGAATTAGACAGCATTAAGGCCGAAGCCAATAAAATATCCAAGGACATAGGAGGCTTGTTTAAATCTGGTGCTATTGATAAAGCTAATGCACTAAAAGCCAAATCAGCAGACTTAAAGGAAACCATAAAGCAGCTCGAAAATCGTCTAAACACCATTAAACAAGATTTAGAAAATCTACTTTATAAAATCCCTAATATTCCTCATGAGCTTGTACCAGCAGGCAATACCGAGGACGATAATGAGGTTGTTTTCCAACATGGCGACATCCCAAAATTACCAGGCGATGCCTTGCCGCATTGGGAGCTCGCCAAGAAATACGATATCATAGATTTTGAATTGGGAAATAAAATCACTGGATCCGGATTTCCTGTTTACAAAGGTAAAGGCGCCAAATTACAACGTGCCTTGATCACCTATTTTCTGGACAAAAACACAGAAGCTGGATACACGGAATACCAACTTCCACATCTTGTTAACGAAGCTTCGGGCTTTGGTACAGGTCAGCTGCCAGATAAGGAAGGGCAGATGTACCATGTTACCGAAGACAATCTATATCTCATTCCTACTGCCGAAGTTCCAGCCACCAACATTTTCAGGGATACAATTTTAAATGAAAATGATTTACCTCTGAAACTCACCGGTTATACACCATGCTTTAGACGTGAAGCGGGAAGTTATGGTGCTCATGTAAGAGGTCTTAATCGCTTACACCAATTTGATAAGGTAGAAATCTTAAGAATTGAGCATCCTAAGCAATCATACGAAGCACTTAAGGATATGGTAGAGCATATTAAGGGCATTCTTAACGAATTAAAATTACCTTATCGCATTTTAAGATTATGTGGAGGTGATTTGGGCTTTACTTCTGCCCTAACCTATGATTTCGAAGTATTTTCTACAGCGCAAAACCGATGGTTAGAAATTTCTTCTGTGTCTAACTTTGAAACATTTCAAGCCAATAGGCTAAAACTAAGATTCAAAAATAAGGAGGCTAAGAATGAATTATGCCATACACTCAATGGAAGTTCCTTGGCCTTGCCAAGAGTTCTTGCAGGGATTCTAGAAAACTATCAAACCGAAGATGGTATTGCTATACCTGAGGTTCTTATTCCGTATACAGGATTTAGCCATATCAATTAAGACATAAGGTGACTGAAAACCTTTGGAAATGCCAAGGGTAATCATCGTATTTGTTAAAAAATTATGCTTTTCATCGAATTTTTATGTAGTTCTTCGTTTTTTTACTATATTCGAAACGAAGAAATGCCCCAAATATACCTTAACTGAAATGAAAGATATTAAACGCATTGTACTACTACTTGCACTTGTTGTTATGGTAAGCAAGGTTTTGTTTTAGACATCCGTTTAAAATAGTAAGAAACCAAAGCAGAATAACTGAATCATATTTGTAACGAATAATGATTAATAGCACATTTATTTTGTTGGTCAAAATGCCTAAACGATCGTTTAGGCATTTTTTATGATTACCTTTATAATAACTAGGTTTACCATTTGCTATCTTTACAAAAACTACGGCATGAATATTTTGCGGCTTACTGTCCTATTTTTGTTTTCGCTTGGCTTTACTTACGGTCAAAATAGTGAAGCTTTAGCCGATAGTTACTTTAAGGAAGGTGAATTTAAAAAGGCACTTGTCATTTATGAAGGCCTGCTAAAAGAAAAACCACACGTAACCAATTATTTATTTAAGCTCATAAAAACGCACCAACAACTCGAGGCGTATGATGAGGCAGAAAAACTCCTGTCCAAGGCCTTAGCCCAATACAGAAGGCCTTCGCTTTTGGTAGAACTTGGTTACAATTACCAGCTCAAAGACAGCTTAAACAAAGCA
>CAZGDG010000024.1:0-25281 GCA_964524415.1 uncultured Flavobacteriaceae bacterium | reverse complement strand
TAAACAATATTAAACGTGCGCTTAGTGATTTCATTACAGAAGACCCTGAGGATGACAACAACCAATTCCTAAGAAGAGCCCTTCTAAAAAAAATTCAACAAGAGCCCAATACATATTGGTATCAAATGCTTAGCTGGCTATACATTCAAGAAAAAGCCTATAGGAAGGCATTTATCCAAGAAAAAGCACTTTACAAAAGAAATCCAGAAAGTTTAGACCGCATTACGGAACTAGCCTTAATTGCATTGGAAGATGATGCCAACGCAATTGCCAAGGATATTTTTAATTTCATCCTAGAGACCTCTCAAGACACGAGAACACGCTTAACGGCACATCAGTTCATCCTACAAATAGAGACAAAGAAAGCCGAAGGCAAGGACCTCTTTAAAATTGATAATCACTACAACAACCTTTTTGAAACCTACGGCAAATCTGAACTAACAGTACCTTTACAATTGGCCTATGGGGAATTTTTGGCCTTTAATCTTGACGAAGAGGAAAAAGCCAATACGTTTTTGAAACAAACGCTCAATCTCAATATTTCAGATTACCAAAAAGCCAAGGTAAAACTTTTGTTAGCTGATATTCTTGTGCTTCAAGAGCGGTTTAATGAAGCCTTGATTTTTTATTCCCAAATTCAGGTTAATTTAAAAAATAGTACCATTGCCCAAGAAGCACGATTTAAGGTGGCTAAAACCAGTTATTATAAAGGCGACTTTGACTGGGCAGAATCGCAGCTAAAAATCTTAAAATCCTCAACGTCCCAATTGATAGCTAATGATGCCCTAGAACTAAAGCTGTTGATCTCTGACAACAAATATGAAGACAGTACCCAAACAGCACTCAAGTACTATGCTAAGGCAGATTTAATGGCCTTTCAAAACAAAACCAAGGAAGCGATAACTTTATTGGATAAAATTTTAGAAGAGCATGGAGGTGAAAGTATTACAGATCAGGCCCTTTACAAACAAGCTAAATTATACGAAACATTGAAAAATTACAATAAGGCCGAAACCAATTATTTAAGCATAATAAAAGATTACGGCGACGATATCCTTGCGGACGATGCCATCTACGATCTTGCCGAATTGTATAACAGGTATTTAGCAAAACCTGAGGAGGCTAAAGCCTTGTACGAACGCATCATTTTTGAATTTGAAGACAGTATTTACTTTATAGAGGCTCGAAAAAATTACAGGAGACTCCGTGGTGATGCCATTAACTAAAACACTTTCTCTACAATGGACAAAACCCCTTCTATTATTTATAACGTTACCGTAAACATTGATGATTCCATTCATAAGGAATGGCTATCTTGGATAAAACAGCATATCCCAGAAGTTCTTGCTACTGGGAATTTTTCTGAAGCGAAACTTACAAGGGTACTGGTTGAAGAAGAGCTAGGAGGCATAACGTATTCCATTCAATATAGAGCCCATGACAGAGATGCCTTGGAAAATTACTATAAACACCATGCTGATCGGTTGCGGCAAGATGGTTTAAAACGATTTGCAGATAAAATGCTAGCCTTTAGAACCGAATTAGAGGTTATTGATGATTATACCGTAACCCTTAATTCGTAATTCTTGAAACCTTGGGCGTAAAACCAAAAAAATATCTTGGTCAGCATTTTCTCAAAGACGAGAATATTGCAAAGAAAATTGCAGACACATTGAGCCTCGAAGGCTACGATAATGTTTTGGAAATAGGCCCTGGCATGGGTGTGCTAACAAAATACCTGTTAGATAAACCCATAAAAACCCATGTCATAGAATTGGACTCAGAATCTGTAGCATATCTAAACAATAACTTCTCTGATCAAGACCTAACTATATTTGAAGCCGATTTTTTAAAATTTGACCTTAGCAAAATCTTTCAAAATCATCAATTTGCCATAATTGGAAATTTCCCCTACAACATATCCTCGCAAATCGTATTTAAAGCACTTGAGAATAGAGCACTGATCCCAGAATTCTCAGGCATGTTTCAAAAGGAAGTCGCCCAAAGAATATGTGCTAAGGAAGGTTCTAAGACATACGGTATTCTCTCAGTATTAACTCAGGCATTCTACGAAGCCCAATATTTGTTTACAGTGCCTCCCACTGTTTTCAACCCTCCTCCTAAGGTAGACTCTGGTGTCTTACTATTAAAAAGAAAATCCAATTATCAACTGCCCTGTAACGAGTCCCTTTTTTTCAAGATTGTAAAAACCAGCTTTCAACAGCGACGAAAAACATTGCGCAATAGCTTAAAACCATTCAATCTCTCCAATAATTTAAAAGCAAATACTATCTTTGGGCAACGTCCTGAACAGTTAAGCGTTTCACAGTTTATTGAACTCACCTCTTTAATTGAAGGCGACAGTAAATAAGCGTCGATTTGGTTTAGGGCCATTAAACAACTTTTCATTAAAAAATCGAAGTGGAAGAAATCCAAGACAACATACAATTTCAACTCACTGATGAACTTTTGGAAAAAGTTGAGTCCCTTATCGAAGGTAGAAATGATAAGGAGCTGAAAAGGCTTTTGAATGAGTTCCATTATGCTGATGTCGCTGAGATTCTAGATGAATTGAACTTAGACGATGCCGTCTATCTTATAAAATTATTGGATTCTGAAACAACTTCTGATGTTCTCACAGAGCTAGATGAAGACACTAGGGAAAAGGTACTGCAGAATTTATCCGATAAAGAGATTGCTGAAGAAATTGAGGAGCTAGATACGGATGATGCCGTTGACATCATTTCCGAGCTTCCTGAAAATAGGCAACTTAATGTTATTTCTAAAATTGAAGACGAAGCCCACAAGTCTGAAATTAAGGAACTGCTAAAGTACGATGATGATACAGCAGGTGGTCTCATGGCTAAGGAGCTGGTTAAAGTTTACGAAACCTGGACCGTTGCAGGATGCTTGAGACGTATTAGAGGTCAAGCAAAGGATGTTACCAGAGTACATTCCATTTATGTCGTAGACAAACAAGAAAAGCTTATTGGTCGCTTGTCTTTGAAGGACTTAATCGTAGCTAAAAACGACCAGAAAATTGCTGAGATTAAAAAAGACAATGTAGACTGGGTGAATGTACATGACGATGTAGAAGACGTTGCCAAAGTGATGGCAAAATACGATTTGGAAGCCATCCCTGTTGTCGATGATAATCAGACCCTTCTTGGGCGCATTACCATAGATGATATCGTAGATGTTCTTAAAGAAGAGGCTGACAAAGATTATCAATTAGCAGCTGGTATCACCCAAGACGTAGATATCGACGATACTATTCTTGAGCTTACCAAAGCCCGTTTACCTTGGTTGTTCTTAGGGCTATTAGGTGGTATAGGTGCCTTCATTATCATGGAAGGATTTCAAGAAGCTTTTAGCACTTATGCCGTATTATTTTTCTTCACACCTCTCATTGCGGCCATGGCTGGTAATGTAGGTGTACAATCCAGCGCCATAATCGTACAAGGCTTGGCAAATGATGATGTAAAAGGCAGCATCAATGGACGTCTAGCCAAAGAAATGCTACTAGCCGCACTAAATGGCATTATACTCGCTCTGTTTTTATTCGTATTTGTTTGGATCTATAATGGAGAGGTTTTAAAGGCTGTTGCTATTTCGGTATCCCTTGTGGCCGTTATAATTATTGCTGGTTTAATAGGAACTTTTGTGCCTTTATTTTTAGACAAACGCGGTATTGATCCGGCCATAGCTACTGGTCCTTTCATTACAACGAGTAATGATATTTTAGGCATACTACTGTACTTTTGGATTGCCAAGCTCATATTGGGTATTTGAGCCCAGGCTTATGATTTAAACTTGATTGAACCTTTAGGAATTTGTAACTTTAAGTCTAAAGGTTGTTTAATTGACCGTTATAGTTAATATAACTAGATCGCCTAAAACCATATAGTTTGAAAATACTCCATATAGATAGCAACCATCCACTTCTCATAGAACAACTCAACGCGTTGGGCTTTAGCAACGATGAGGACTACACCTCAAGCAAAGAAGTTATTACGTCTAAGATTTCAGACTATCAAGGCATCGTAATAAGAAGTCGGTTTGCCATAGACAAGGCCTTTATAGATGCCGCCACAAATCTTAAGTTTATTGGTCGTGTCGGTGCAGGTTTAGAAAATATAGATGTCAATTACGCCCAAGAGAAAGGAATTAGCCTTATAGCTGCACCAGAAGGGAATCGTAATGCCGTAGGCGAGCACGCTCTTGGAATGCTTTTAGCGTTATTGAACAAAATTACCCAAGCCGACAGGGAAGTTAAGAATGGACAATGGCGCAGAGAGAAAAATAGGGGAATTGAACTCGACGGCAAAACGGTTGGTCTCATAGGTTATGGCAATATGGGCAAGGCCTTTGCCAAAAAATTACGCGGTTTCGATGTAGATGTTATTTGCCATGATATAAAAAGTAATGTCGAAGATGAAAACGCTAAACAAGTATCCTTAGAGGAGCTTCAGAATAGGTCGGATGTGCTTAGTTTACATACGCCAGAAACGCCTCTTACCATTGGCATGGTCAACCTAAAGTTCATTTCACAATTCAAAAAACCATTTTGGCTTATAAATACGGCTCGCGGAAAAAGTGTCGTGACAAAAGATTTAGTCTCTGCCTTGGAATCTGGTAAGATTTTAGGCGCTGGATTAGATGTTCTTGAATACGAAAAAGCGTCATTTGAAGATCTTTTTAAGCCTGAAGAACCAAAATCAAGATGGATGCGCAAGGCTAAAAAAACTAAATTACCAGAAGCTTTTGAATATCTCATAAATGCCGAAAATGTCATTCTCACACCTCATGTCGCCGGATGGACTGTAGAGAGTCATGAAAAGTTGGCACAAACTATTGTGGATAAAATTAAGGCTGAATTTTGCTAATTTGAAGTGATGCGTAAAACCATACTTATTTTTTCTTTGCTTATTATAGTATTATTACTGCTTTTTCAATTAAGCAAGTACAGCATCGTATTTGGCCACAGCAAAACAGAAGCGATAATAGCGATGATTGCTGTGGTATTCTTTGCCATAGGTTTCGCAATTCAAAAACGAGGTAAAGCGCCCGAACAAAAACACAACAGCACTCGTATTGATTACGAAAAAATCAAAGTACTACAAATCAGTGACCGAGAGTATGAGGTCCTAAAAGGCATTTCAGACGGTCTGTCCAACAAAGAAATAGCAGAAAGACTATTTTTATCTGAGAGCACGATTAAAACACACGTTTCCAATTTGCTTTTAAAACTTAATGCGAAACGGAGAACACAGGCGCTTCAAATCGCACAGTCCTTGCATATTATTTAAAATAGCTACTTTTAAACTAAAGTACTACCGTTTTCATACTTTAGTATGAGCCATTAAATCAGCATGATACATACATTTGCTTTAAACTAAAAACAAATTCAATGAAATCAACAATATTAAAATTTGGAGGCTATGGCCTCCTAACAGGTGTAGTGGTATTTGGTTTGGCCCTGACCTTTGGTGATGGCCTAAGTTACACTGCACAGGAAATTATTGGCTATGGTGCCATGATTGTTTCGCTTTCGTTCGTTTTTTTTGGTATTAAGCATTACCGCGACCAAGTTAATAATGGGCAACTCCGATTCGGTAAAGGTCTTGTAATAGGCTTATTGATCTCTTGCTTAGCTGGCCTTGGGATTGGTTTTATGGACTACCTGTATACTACGGTTATCAATCCCGATTTTGCTGATGAATACCTTGAACGAACACTTAAACTCTATGAGTCCCAGTTTTCTGGTGAAGAACTTAAAGCTAAATCAGAAGAACTGACCCAGCAAATGAAAGATTACGGTGGTTCAGGGTTTATGGCATTTTTAATGTTTATGACCGTAGCCTTGATTGGAACGGTAATTTCTATCATTTCTTCTCTTATTCTACAACGGAAAACCTAAACACAGCCCATTATGAAATACGACGCCAAAACACCAGAAGACTATATCAATCAAGTACCCAAAGAACGTCGAGAAGCCCTCACAAAATTGCGGCAAGTCATAAACAAAAATTTACCTGAGGGCTTTGAAGAAGGTATCATTTATAACATGATCGGCTACTTTGTGCCACATTCCGTTTATCCAGATGGCTACCATTGCGACCCAAAGATTCCACTGCCATTTATGAGCTTTGCCTCACAGAAAAATTCGGTTAACCTCTACCATAGTGGCATTTATGCCAAAAAGGAATTGCATGATTGGTTCGTGCAAGAATACCCTAAGCACTGTAGTACAAAATTAGATATGGGCAAAAGTTGTATCAGATTTAAAAAAATGGATACCATCCCGTTTGAACTTATTGGCCAACTCACAAAAAAAATGAACTGCGAAGAGTGGGTAGAGATTTACGAGTCTGCAATTAAAAAATAAACACGTCATGAAAAAAAGAGTAACTGGAATTGGAGGACTGTTCTTCAAATCAAAGAATCCTACGGCGACTAAAGATTGGTATAACAAACATCTTGGGTTTAACACAGACGATTATGGCTGTACCTTTTGGTGGCAAGATAAAGACGGAAAGGAATGTTCAACACAGTGGAGCCCTTTTGAATCTGACACCAGGTACTTTAAACCGTCACAAAAAGACTTTATGTTTAATTAGAGGGTCGAAAACCTCGAAGCACTTCTAAAAGTTCTAAAAGAAGAAGGTGTAGAGATTGTAGGCGAAATGGAAACTTATGACTATGGGAAATTCGCTTGGATTTTAGACAATGAAAACAATAAAATCGAATTATGGGAACCTAAAGATCAAGCCTTAAAATAATTCAATTGGATTTTTTAGTATTTTTAAGTCATTACTATTAACCACTAAAAAAACATAATCATGTCTGATGAGAATAACAACAAAGATCTAGGTGACGACCTCAACGATATGTTGGGAGACGCCAAGGATGGAGCAAAAAAGGCTGCGGATAAGGCCGAAGACAAAGCCAAGGAAATGGCAGATGATGCCAAGGAATTTGGAAAAGATGCCAAAGAAAAAGCCTCTAAATTTGCAGATGAGGCCAAGGAAACAGCAAAAGAGTTTACCGAAGGCGCAAAAGAGACTTTTGCAGGAGGGTCAGGAGATAATAAAAAAATCTTGGCAGGTATTCTAGCTATTTTATTTGGTAGCCTTGGTATTCATAAATTTATTCTTGGTTATAATAAAGAAGGCGGAATTCTACTGGGCATAACAGTAATTGGCTACGTTCTGGTTTGCATTGGAATAGGTGTTTTTATTGTTTGGCTAACAGCCATAATTGGACTTATCGAAGGTATCGTTTATCTCACAAAGTCAGATGAAGAATTTTACAACACTTACCAAGTCGGAAAAAAACCCTGGTTTTAAACGATTTCCAATACATTAAAAAGCCCATAGTTTTAAAATTATGGGCTTTTTTTTGTGGTTCTTTACCTTTCTTGAAAATAAGGAATCGCCAAGATTACATCATTAAAATAATGTGAGTGTGCTCTTATTTATCATGATTATCCATTAAGTTTCGCTCTAACTCGGCTTGAAACTCCTCCATCACTGGTTTTACCGTGCTTTCGGGTAAATCTGCTATTTTAATGTACATCAATCCGTCTACAGAGTTGTTAAACAACGGATCTACATTAAAGGCAACCAACTTGGCATTTTGCTTTATATATTTTTTGAGCAAAACCGGTAGCCTTAATGCACCAGGTTCTACCTCATCGATGATTTTATCAAATTTATTTAAATCGGCTTCCGTAGAGTCAAACACAAAATCCTTATCAGCATCCTTGAGCTTTACCTTAAATTCCTTTTTAGGCCTTACGTACTGCGCCACATAAGGATCATAGTAATGGGATTTCATAAACTCTATCATCAAACTCTTGGAAAAGTTTGAAAACTGATTACTAATGCTTACACCACCAATTAAATATTTGTGTTCAGGATGACGCAAGGTCGTATGCACAATTCCTTTCCACAACAAAAACAAAGGCATTGGTTTTTGCTGGTATTCCTTTACAATAAAGGCGCGACCCATTTCAATGGATTGGCTCATCATCTTATACAGTTCTGGCTCAAATCTAAACAGGTCTTGCAGATAAAAGCCATCAATGCCATAGCGTTCAAAAATTTGGGCGCCCAAGCCCATTCTATAGGCTCCTGCTATAATGTTTTTATCATTGTCCCAAAGAAACATATGGTGATAATAGGTGTCAAAGGTATCTAAATCAATGGCTTCGTTTGTTCCCTCACCTACTTCCCTAAATGTAATTTCCCGCAGACGACCTATTTCCCTCAATATGTTAGGAATGTCCTTTGGAGCCGCCAAAAACACCTCGTAATTCTTGCTAATGAGTAGTCGCGAACCAATTTCTCTAAGGTTATCCACTTCAGCAATCATCGCTTCTGAGTCAACTGGTGTAACAATGCGCTTTGGCAATTTTGGCGCTTTTAAAGACGACTGTAAATTATCTAAAATCTTAGGTCTATCTTCAAAGGTGTTTGATAATATATAGGTTTTACGCCTCAAAAACTCTGAGAAGTCTTTTAAGTTATCGTATTCCCCTTGGTCTTTCACAGATATTGGCCTTCCTACACGTACTTTAATAACACGACGCTTCTGGGTGAGTAGTTCTGATGGGAGTTTGGCCGTTCGCAAGGTGTCGCTAATCTTGGATAATCTGTAGAATAATCTACTGTTTTTTGCATGAAAGTAAATTGGTACTACAGGGACTTCGGCCTTTTTTATGAGTTTCATGGCCGCTTCTTCCCATGGTTTATCAACGACTAATTTTCCATCGCGATAGGTGGAAACCTCTCCGGCAGGAAATACGCCTAAAGGATGGCCTTCCCTCAAATGTAAAATGGCATTTTTAAATCCTGTGATACTGCTTTTTACATCCTTGCGATCCTCAAAAGGATTAACAGGCATGATGTAAGGCTTTAAAGGTTCTATGCGATGCAGTAAAAAATTGGCTATAATCTTAAAATCACTGCGCTGCTCCAACATCAGTTTTAATAATAGAATGCCGTCAATGCCACCCAAAGGATGATTAGAGATTGTAATATAAGCACCTTCTTTTGGGAGTCGCTTAAGGTCTTCTTCAGGGATTTCGAACTTAATTTGAAATTCGCTTAGAATACCATCTAAAAATTCAAGCTTACTTAAATGCTTATTACGTCTGTAAATACGATTAAGTGTAGATATTTTGAGAAGCTTCATTAGTATCCATCCGAAAAATGTACCAAGAAAGCCATATTTATCAGCTTTTATAGCTTTGGCAACTTCTTTGGCAGACACAAGTCCAGGATCATATGTTTTCCCCATAAAACAAATGTAATAACTTTTATTTAGTAACCATTTGAACGGTTTCCTGTGTTAATTGTTTTAGCAACACGGTTTTATCTCTTTCAATCTCCTCTATGGCTTTGGTATTATAATGCCTAATGGTGTAAAGACTTACATTTTCATAATGTGTTACATTGAACTTAGCCTTGAGATGCTGCAATAAGCGATCAAGGTTATTGAAAATATTTTCTATACACACCGAAAAACTAATTGCAGAGTTTTGAATAACATCTACCTTCATTTTGTAGTGATGCAATAAACTGAATATTTCGCTAATATTCTCTTCTACGATGTATGAAAAATCTAAAGAGGATAGCGAAATCAAGGTCTGGTTCTTCTTTACTATAAAACATGGCACTTCGGGTTCTATAGCTTTACCCTTGCTTACAACCGTCCCATTGGCAACTGGATTTAAAAAAGACTTTACGTGAAGCGGAATTTCCTTTCGCTGTAAAGGCTGCAAGGTTTTAGGATGAATTACAGATGCGCCATAAAATGCCAATTCTATAGCCTCTCTGTACGAAATTTGATGGAGTAATTGTGCATTCTCAAAATAGCGTGGATCGGCATTGAGAACTCCTGGTACATCTTTCCAGATAGTTACACTCTTTGCATTTAGGCAATAGGCAAATATGGCTGCTGTGTAATCACTTCCTTCCCTACCGAGTGTTGTGGTAAAATTGTTAGAATCGCTTCCTAAAAAGCCTTGGATAATATTTAATTGTGAACTGTTAAAAGCCTTGGTAATTAATTCTTGCGTTTGCTCCCAATCTACCGTTGCGCGCCTGTAATAATTATCTGTTTTAATAAATTCTCGCACATCTAGCCAGTGGTTTTTTAATCCTATTTCGTTAAGATATTCACTGATTATTGTAGTTGAAACCAATTCTCCATATCCTATGGTTTGGTCATAAACAAAATTGTAATCTGGAGATTTGTTCGTTTTAAAAAACAACGACAACTCGTCAAAAAGTGATTTAATCTTAGCAAAAACTCCATGTTGTTCATTGTCAAATAATTCTAACAGAATTTCATTATGGTATTTAATAATGTCATGAAGGGAACTTTGCAATTGCGTTTTGTTTTCAAAATAGTTTTTGATTACCAACTCTATGGCATTAGTAGTTTTGCCCATGGCAGAAACCACGATTAAGGTATCCTTATGACCGACTGTTTTTAAAACTTTAGCTAAGTTTTTTACGCCATGTGCATCTTTTACCGAGGCACCACCAAACTTAAAAACCTGCATTATAATCTATTTATATAATTAGTTATTGCTTCTTTGTTAAGTTGCACGACATCCCAATCTCGCATGACCTTGGCTCCCTTACTCTCGTAAAAGACAATGGCATCTTCATTCCAGTCCAAAACCTCCCAACTTATTCTATTAACTCCCAAATTACTACCATATTTTACAACAGCATCCAATAAAAGCGTCCCATACCCTTGGCCTCTATAGTTTTCACTCACTATAAGATCCTCTAAGTGCAACGCCTTACCCTTCCAGGTAGAGTACCTGGGATAGACTAAGGCCATACCAAATATTCTCTCACCGTCTTCGATAACAAAACATACAAATTCTGGATGGTCACCAAAACCATGCTCTACCAAATCTTTTGGTGATATTTCAACAGCTTGTGGCTCTTTCTCAAACACAGCAAGTTCATTGATAAGTTGCCAAACTTGTTCCATATCTTCCTTTACTGCTAATCTCGGCGTGTACATTGTGCTATTTTTTAAAGAGACCAAATATAGTTGAAAAGTAGGTCTTGGTAACAATTTAATTAAACTACGAAAACGTTATAGTTTGTCAAAAAATACGATATTTGTGCAACAAATCAATCCAAACCAGCATGTCGCTACGCAATCAGACCCTAGGTGAATTTATTATTGAAAACCAGGCCTCCTTTAAATATACCTCGGGAGAACTTTCTAGATTAATTAACTCCATAAGGCTAGCCGCAAAAGTTGTAAACCATGAAGTAAATAAAGCTGGTTTAGTAGATATCATCGGTGCAGCAGGAGACACCAACATACAGGGCGAAGACCAACAAAAATTAGACGTTTACGCCAACGAAAAATTTATACAGACTATGACCAAGAGAAACATAGTGTGTGGTATTGCTAGTGAGGAGGAAGACGACTTTATTGCTATAAACAGCCAAGATGAAAACCACCAAAACAAATATGTGGTCCTAATAGACCCACTAGATGGATCCTCCAATATAGATGTTAATGTTTCCGTTGGTACTATTTTTTCAGTCTACAGACGTGTAACACCAGTTGGCACTCCTGTTCAATTAGAAGATTTTTTACAAAAAGGAAATCAGCAAGTAGCTGCGGGCTATGTTATCTATGGCACCTCAACGATGCTTGTTTACACTACTGGTGATGGTGTTAATGGCTTTACGCTAAACCCTGCTATTGGTTCGTTTTATCTGTCGCATCCCAACATGCAGTTTCCAGAAGATGGAAGAATTTATTCCGTTAATGAAGGAAATTACATCCACTTTCCAAAAGGCATCAAAGATTACATAAAATACTGCCAAATGGAAGAAGGTGACCGTCCCTACACCAGTAGATACATTGGTTCTTTAGTTTCCGATTTTCATAGAAATATGATCAAAGGCGGAATTTACATGTATCCTAAAAGTTCCAAAAACGCGAAGGGAAAATTGCGTTTGCTCTACGAATGTAATCCTATGGCCTTTTTGGCAGAGCAAGCCAACGGAAAGGCTAGCGACGGTTTTACACGTATTTTAGATATTGAACCCACCGAGCTTCATGAACGCGTACCTTTTCTCTGCGGCAGTAAAAATATGGTGGAAAAAGCCGAGGAGTTTATGCGAAATGCCTGAGATTAAGCTCTCGTCTTTAAAACGGCATAGTTGTTTTAAATTGTTGTTGCAAAACCAAAAGAACATCATTTTACCTTTTAAGCTATCAATTGTTTTATATTTGCACCGTCAAATAAAGGCCCTTGAGTAAAGCTTCAATTACCCAAACCTATGCACAGGCTTCCACACTTCGAAATCTGAGGGATAGTATTGCTCAGCCCCAAACAAGAGTGCACTTAAAAGGTCTCGTTGGTTCGTCATTTTCCATTATAGTTTCAGAAGTTTTTAAAAGTGTGGACAAACCTTTTCTAATTGTTTTAGACGATAAAGAAGAAGCCGCCTATTACCTTAATGATTTAGAACAGTTAATAAACGATAAGGATGTCCTCTTTTATCCTGGAAGCTACAGACGACCTTATCAAATTGAGGGGACAAACAACGCCAACGTACTGCTACGTGCGGAGGTGTTAAATCGGATTAATTCGCGCAAAAAACCGGCGGTTATCGTAACCTATCCAGATGCCTTATTTGAAAAAGTAGTGACCAAAAAGGAACTGGAAAAGAACACCTTAAAAATAGCCGTAGGACACGAATTAAGCATCGACTTTGTCAATGAAGTATTGTTCGAATATAAATTCAAACGGGTTGATTTTGTAACCGAACCTGGTGAATTTTCTGTTCGTGGAGGTATTATCGATGTGTTTTCGTTCTCCCACGAAGAACCCTACAGAATAGAGTTTTTCGGCGACGAGGTGGATAGTATTAGAACCTTTGATGTAGAAACCCAGCTATCTACAGAAAAGATTAAAAAAGTTAGCATTATCCCAAATGTTGCCAACAAGCAGATTGCCGAAACACGTGAAAGCTTCCTCAAGTATATTTCCGCTAAAACGGTAGTATTCGCAAAGAACACACCACTAATGCTATCTCGGATTGAAGGGCTCTTTGAAAAAGCAGAAGAGGCTTTTGCAAACTTATCGCAAGAGATTAAACATGCAACACCCAAAGAACTGTTTTGTGATTCGGAAGTCTTAAAAAAACAGCTTTTGGACTTCACTATTGCAGAATTTGGGTCACAGTCTGTTTTCAATGGAGAAACCATAGCTTTTAATATTGCGCCACAACCTGCTTTTAATAAACAATTTAATTTGTTGGTTGAAGACCTTCAAAGCAATCATAAGAAAGGCATCACCAATTTTATAGCTTGCGCCAGTGAACAGCAAGCCAAACGATTTCATGATATTTTTGATGATGCCGAAAAACAGGTGCCCTATAAAACCGTGGTCCTTCCGCTTTATCAAGGTTTTATTGACCAAGACCAGAAGATAGCCGTATATACCGACCATCAAATTTTCGACCGTTATCACAAATTTCATTTAAAAAATGGTTATGCCAAGAAGCAAGCCATAACCCTTAAAGAACTCACCAATCTAGATATTGGAGACTACGTTACACATATAGATCATGGTATAGGACGATTTGGAGGGCTTCAAAAAATTGATGTCGAAGGCAAAAAACAAGAAGCTATTAAACTTATTTATGGTGAGCGCGATATTTTGTATTTAAGTATCCATTCGCTTCATAAGATTACCAAGTTTAATGGTAAGGACGGAAAGCCTCCCAAGATCTATAAATTGGGAAGTAAGGCATGGAAAAACCTTAAACAGAAAACGAAATCCCGTGTTAAGGAAATTGCCTTTAACCTTATAAAGCTCTACGCCAAACGTAAATTGAAGAAAGGCTTTCAATATGCTCCTGATAGTCATATGCAGCACGAATTGGAGGCTTCTTTTATCTACGAGGATACACCAGACCAAATATCCTCTACTGCTGATATAAAACGCGATATGGAAAGCGAACGACCCATGGACCGATTGGTTTGTGGCGATGTTGGTTTTGGAAAGACAGAAGTCGCCATAAGAGCGGCTTTTAAGGCTGTTGATAATGGTAAGCAAGTAGCTGTGTTGGTGCCTACAACCATACTAGCCTACCAACATTACCGTACATTCACGGAGCGCCTTAAAGACTTTCCTGTAACCGTGGATTATATTAACCGTTTTAGAACGGCCAAAGAAAAACGACTTACCTTGGAAGGCTTAGAAAAAGGTAGCGTAGATATTATTATAGGCACGCATCAACTCGTTAATAAAAACGTAAAATTTAAGGACCTTGGGCTTCTCGTCGTTGATGAGGAACAAAAATTTGGCGTCGCGGTTAAAGACAAACTTAAAACCTTAAAGGAAAATGTAGACGTTTTAACGTTAACCGCAACACCTATACCGAGAACCTTACAATTTAGCCTCATGGCGGCTCGTGATCTCTCGGTCATAACAACACCACCACCCAACCGATATCCAATAGAAAGCCATGTTATTCGCTTTAATGAAGAAACAGTTAGAGATGCTATAAGCTATGAAATCCAGCGCGGCGGTCAAGTTTTCTTTATCCATAACCGTATTGAAAACATTAAAGAGGTTGCCGGACTAATACAGCGCCTAATTCCTGATGCGAAAATCGGTATTGGGCACGGTCAAATGGAAGGTAAAAAACTGGAACGACTCATGCTTGCCTTTATGAATGGCGAATTCGATGTTTTGGTGAGCACCACGATTGTTGAAAGTGGACTGGACGTCCCGAACGCCAATACCATCTTTATCAATAACGCCAATAATTTTGGGCTCAGCGATTTACATCAAATGCGAGGACGCGTAGGAAGAAGTAATAAAAAAGCATTCTGTTATTTTATTACACCAGAGTATTCTGCGATGACTCCAGATGCTAGAAAGCGAATTACAGCACTAGAGCAATTTACAGAACTTGGAAGTGGTTTTAATATCGCCATGAAAGATTTGGAAATTAGAGGTGCTGGCGACCTACTCGGAGGGGAACAAAGTGGTTTTATTAATGATATTGGTTTTGATACCTACCAAAAAATATTAAATGAAGCCATAGAAGAACTAAAAGAATCTGAATTTGCAGATCTCTATAAAGACGATGGCCAACCTAAACAATACGTTAAGGATATTACGATTGATACTGATTTTGAATTGCTCTTCCCAGATGATTACGTAAATAGTGTGACCGAGCGACTTAATCTATACACCAAACTGAATGACCTAAAAACCGAAAAAGAACTGCAACAATTTGAGTCTGAAATCGTAGATCGCTTTGGTGAAATGCCAACACAAGCCCTAGATCTTTTTGATAGCGTAAGACTGAAATGGATTGCCACTGAAATGGGTATTGAAAAACTCATTATGAAACACGGAAAACTCGTTGGGTACTTCATTAAAGACCAACAAAGTAAATTCTATCAAAGTGATGCGTTTACAAAAGTTCTAAAGTTTGTTCAGCTCAATGCTGGAAACTGCAAAATGAAAGAAAAACAAACACGAAACGGTCTAAGATTATTGCTTACTTTTGATAAGGTAAAAAGCGTCAATGAAGCCTTAAACTTACTAAAACCAATATTGGCGTAATATTTGAAGCCTATTGTTTTACAGCAACAATACTAAATCCTTATGAAACAGCTCCTTTTTTTAGTCGTTTTCCCAACTCTGGTATTCTCGCAAACCATAAAAGGCACTTTTTCACCTGCTTCTGATTACACCTATGCGTTTTTATACAATGCAACTCCAGATGGTGCTAATTATGTAGATCGTGGAAAACTCGATGCCGAAGGACATTTTGAAATAGAGCTTGACAGTAGTTTAGCTCCAGGGATTTATAAAATAGTTTACGCCATTCCGCCAGAAGAGAACAACTTTGATTTTATCTATGATGGAAAAAACTCAGTAGCCTTTACATTTAATACTGATACAGGTGTTGCATTTACAGCATCAGATGAAAACAAACTCTGGGATTCCTATCTCAAAAGTATGGAAATGGTAAACCAAACTATCAGTAATTACTACGCTCAGGGTAAAACAGATGAAACTGGTTACAAATCTATCTTTAAAGTTGTTGCAGATACCCAAAAAGCCTATGAAGAATCTTCGCAAGATATGTTGGTCTCTGCATTTATAAAAGCAAACCGCCCTTACATTCCCAAAACTTACGAAGACATTGGTACCTATTCTAAAAATTTAAAGGAGCATTATCTGAGCGAGATAGATTTCAATAATTATATTTTACAGAGCTCCTCATTCATTGTCGATCGCGTCATGGCCTACGTTTTTGACATCGTTGTAGATCCAACTAACGAGATTTACAAAAGCCACATAGATGATGTCTCTAATGCCATTGGAGGCGACAGTGCCAAAATAAAGACCACACTATTGTATTTATTATGGCAACGCTTTACAACTATGGACAACCACGACGTTGCTAATTACATTGCAGATTCGTACTTGTTAGAGCTTGCCAATGCCACTAACAATAAAGTAATAGCTGAGACCATAAAATCCTATAAAAACACCTCCATTGGCGCTTTAGCTCCTGACTTTGAAATACAACAGACCGGAAACGTTGGAGATACCAAAACGCTTAGCCAACTTACAGGCTATGATTATTATTTACTGGTATTTTGGAGCAGTGGATGTGGTCACTGCCTTCAGGAATTGCCCTTGATAAAAGAATTGATGACCAACTTCCCTAACATAAAAGTAGTAGCCTACGGCCTAGAAAATTCAGAATATCCATGGTCTGAAGAAATTAAAAACTATCCTAACTTTCTTCATTCTATTGGATTGGGTAAATGGGACAACCCTACTGTGAGCACTTACGGCATCAATGCCACACCAACTTACTTTTTGTTGGATAAGGACAAAAAAATCATTGCTAAGCCATACGACTACAAAGAAGTAGAAAGTACTATTAAGGGTCTATAACCTCAACTTTTGTTATAAAATAATTAGTTTCGCCCTGCCACGGCATGGCCTTGTAGCGTTCTTTGTACCCAAGTTTTACACGTTTACCTTGTGCTTGGATTAAAGCATTAACTACATCATTGTTGACCACGGAAAATTGCCAGAGATTGCCTTCAAGTCCATCGTCTGCTTTATCAGTGCGCAAACCTCCCATATTAAGCTGACCTTCGTAAGTCTTAAAAACCACACCTTTTTCACTAAACTTAATGAGTTGCCCTGCTCTTGTTCCTTCAGAATAGGTCCAAGAACACATCCACAAGATGAGTGCACAAACGACAACAATACCAATAAGCAGCTTTATGAATAATGATTTTACTTTGGACTTAAAACTGCGCTTAGGCTCATCCATCTTTCAAGAAATTTAGTTTTTAGACTAAGTAAAGATAACGAAAACGCCCAGCTAAACAAGCGTTTAAGCTGAGCGTTTCTTGAAACTAAATAACCAACCAAAATTTAGCTTCGTGTATTTGTCCTAGGGTTATCTACCTTTGGTGTTTTCTGTTTTCTTTTTTTGGGTTTACCGTCTTCTGTAACGGTTTTCCCCTTAACATTTGTCTGTCGCATATAGGGAATGTAACCTCTTCCAGCAAATTCATAGACCGTTCCAGATATGGTATGATACAATTGTATCCTTCCATCGTTAATAACGCTTAATTCAAAGAATTCATTGTCAAAAAAATCATAATCTAGTGTTAATCTTTTAAGGTAAAAATTCCCTGGAATGTTGGTAACGTTATAGACACCAGTATAGTCCCAATAGATGTTAAGTGGATTATTTAAACCGCTATCTTGCGAGCTTCTAAAGGTAGAATCATTACCTCCTGCTAAAAACTGTAAATAGTTTTCGTAATCAAATTCATTCAATACACCATAATTACTGGTATATACTTTCTCCCAAGCTTCATATTCCTGCAGGAAATAATGGATGTTATCATAAAAAATAAAGTCGTAATCGAAAGTATTTCTCTGATAGCCTCTCAGAAAATATGAGGTATCTGAAAATGGGTGATAAAGCTCTATGGTGTTAGCATTAATTTGATAAACATCGAAACTATCATAGCCATCTAGGATGTGATAGGTATCTAGAACACCATTATAGGCGTCGTAATTACCTATATCTACGCCAAAGCCGTTACCTTGGCTTCCAAATCCTACGAGATTATTGTTGGCAAACAAACGCCCATTCCTAAAGGACACTGTAAAAGCAATTTGTAAAAAAGGAACCTCGCCAAACCCTTGCGTAGCATTAATATCTACATACCACAACTCGTAAGCACTAAGCAACTGATTTACCGAAATCGTTGGGTTTACATCTGCAATGATGACCTCTTCTCTGTAACAAGAGGTTAATAGACTTGCACTTAAAACTAATCCTAAAATAAATTTAATCGTCTTCATAATTCAAAAGTTTTAGGGTTCCTGTTTAACTAAAACCAAAACCTGTGCCAAATTTTTAGCACACACTATTACAATACCTTCAGAAGACCTTATTTTTATGTATTTTTGAGAGATACAAAATGTCACCTTTATCATGATGGACTCCGCAAAATATGCTGTTTTTGGTGCTGGTAGTTGGGCAACTGCCATTGTTAAGATGCTATGTGAAAATTTAGATGAAGTAGGTTGGTATATGCGAAGTGTTTACACCAAGGAACATATTTTAAAGGAACAGCATAATCCAAGTTATCTGAGTTCAGTTGAGTTTCATACAGAACAACTAAAATTAAGCAACGACATCAATGAAATGGCCGAGTGGGCAGATGTATTGTTTTTTGTTATCCCTTCTGCCTTTATGCATTCTGAATTGGAGAAACTCCACATTGATATCAAAGACAAGGTAATCGTATCTGCCGTTAAAGGAATTATTCCAGAGTCTGGACTTTTGGTCGGCGAACATTTCCATGATATTTACAATGTCCCTTTTGAAAATATTGCGGTAATCGCCGGACCTTGCCATGCCGAAGAAGTAGCGCTTGAGCGCTTGTCTTATCTTACTATTTCCTGTGCTGACCCTGTGAAAGCCCAAGCCATAGCCAATAGATTGTCTAGCTCTTACATTAAAACAAAGATCAGTGATGATATTATTGGCGTTGAATACGCTGTTATGCTTAAAAACATTTATGCTATAGCTGCCGGAATTGCGCACGGCCTTGGTTATGGTGATAACTTTCAAAGCGTTTTAATGAGTAATGCCATAAGAGAAATGAAGCGTTTCATTAAAAAAATGCACAAAATGAAACGCAACATCAACAATTCTGCATATTTAGGGGATTTATTGGTCACGGGCTACTCTGTATTTTCACGAAATCGCATGTTTGGAAATATGATAGGGAAAGGCTATACCGTAAAATCTGCTATGATGGAAATGAACATGATTGCAGAAGGCTACTATGCCACCAAAAGTGCTTTTCTTATAAATGAGAAAAACAATAAAAAGACAAGGCTTCCCATTATAAAAGCCGTTTACGATATTTTATATCTCAATAAGGATCCTAAAAAGGTGTTTGAAAAACTTACCGATAAGTTGGATTAAATGAACAAGAAAGATATTATCCTCTCTTTGGTTTATTATTTGTGGAAGTTTAGCTCGTTTTTTTTCGGCATTTTTATAATTGTAGATTTGCTAATTTTTGTAAGGATTTTACTAAAAAACTATGGAGAGCCCATTTATTGGCCAAACATCAAAGACACTTTATTGGTTTTTATCCCCTTAACTCTTCTTTTTTACGTAACAAAAAAAATATCAAAGTATTATTGGGATAAATTGTAAAAAGTAAATGTTTATTTCTTAGACTATTTAACCAAAACACCTTTGGTATTCATGAGAGGAATTGGCTGAAAGGCCTTTGTATTGATGGTGTTTTTTCTAAATACATAGGTCTTATCAAACATCTGGTTACCTTTAAAAAACGTAACCTTAAATTCATTATGCAATGCCAGGACAGCTTCCTGCATGTATTCAATCTTGGCAAAACTTCGAGCCGGGAGCAAGGCAAGTTGGTGCCTCATCACAGCTGTTTGTTTTGTACTGCTATAGCCTCGTGATACGATTAAAACAGTCTCTAAGTCCTGATCTGAATTGTTAATGATATAGGCATTCCAATCCATGGTGTGATATTCCAAATGCTTCTCTTGCACTACAGCAATAAAAACATCCTTAACTTCTGGAATTGCAATGTCTTTTTTCAAATTTTAGAGGGCACTTTTAAACTGTTCCAAGAAGCGTACGTCGTTCTCACTTAAAAGTCTAATATCACTGATTTGGTGAAGTAACAGTGCGATACGGTCAATACCCATCCCAAATGCAAACCCTGAGTATTCCTTGGAGTCTATACCACAATTCTCAAGAACATTAGGATCCACCATGCCACAACCCATAATTTCGAGCCAGCCTGTCCCTTTGGTCATTTTGTAATCGGTTTCGGTTTCTAAGCCCCAATAAACATCAACCTCAGCACTTGGCTCCGTAAAAGGAAAGTAAGACGGTCGTAATCTAATTTTGGATTTCCCGAACATTTCAGTAGTAAAATACTGTAAGGTTTGTTTTAAGTCGGCAAAGCTAACGTCCTTATCAATGTACAAGCCTTCCACCTGATGAAAAAAACAATGTGAGCGGGCTGAGATGGCTTCATTTCTGTAAACCCTTCCTGGTGATATGGTTCTAATTGGAGGTTTGTTGTTTTCCATATACCTTACCTGAACGGAGCTGGTATGGGTACGCAATAATATATCTGGATTGGTTTGAATGAAGAAGGTGTCCTGCATGTCTCTTGCCGGATGATATTCTGGCAAGTTTAATGCCGTAAAATTATGCCAGTCGTCTTCTATCTCTGGACCTTCACTTACATTAAAACCAATACGGGAAAATATATCAATAATCTGATTCTTTACTATAGAAATTGGATGCCTTGCACCTAAAGCTATTGGCTCGCCTGGCCGAGACAAATCACCATAAACACCGTGATCTTCTTCTGCATTTTCCAAAGCTTCCTTTAAGGAATTAACCTTAGCTTCGGCCATGTTCTTAAGCTGATTAATGGTTTGCCCAAACTCCTTTTTTTGTTCGTTAGGAATATTTTTAAACTCCGCAAAGTAGTGTTTAAGCAACCCTTTAGAACCTAAAAACTTTATGCGAAAGGCTTCTACCTCATCTTTAGATTGGGCATTAAATGCTTCGACTTCTGCTATAAGTTCCTGTAATTTGTTAATCATGATGTAAAATACTGCGTTTATGGTCGTTAAAAAACGAACGCAAATTTAAAAAATCTTAGTCTATATAGTCCATTTCAACAAAATAGTTCACAATGGCTTCTTTCATTAAGACACTTTGCTCACCAGCTTTTAGAAAAGGCAATTGCGCTTTTACCTTATAATGTGGCCAGCCATCTTCATCAACATAATCGAACTCATAAAAGCCATAAGGCTCCAATAGCTTGCAAATAGCTATGTGCATTAAATCCAATTTTTGATCTTTTTTAAACGTACAATGTAGCTGACCTAACTCTTGGACACCGATGAGATAAATAATGGCATCGAGGTCCAGCGTATCACCATCTGCAAACTGATTGGATAACTTTTCAACTACCAATTCCCAGCGTTCCTTTAATTGAATGTCCCTAGCCATAATTTTATTGTGAATAGAACCGTTATTATATGAAACAAATTTAATTTATATTTCCACTATAGTACCAATTTTACCATAATTAAACGTCAAAACACCCATGAACATAATTGATATTATTTTAGGGTCTCTCTTATTATTTGGACTTATTCGAGGTCTTTTTAAAGGGTTGTTTGTAGAAGTAGCATCGCTTTTGGCTTTGGTTTTGGGTATTTTTGGCGCCATTCATTTTAGCTATTTCGCAGCAGGTTTTTTGGAAACCAAATTTGATTGGGATGAAAGCATGTTGAACATAGTAGCCTTTGCTATAACCTTTGCAGTTATCGTGTTGGCCATTGGCCTTGCCGGAAAAGCTCTTACCAAACTCGCGGATTTTGCGGCATTAGGTTTGCTAAACCGGTTTTTAGGAGCTGCCTTTGGAGTCCTTAAGGTTGGATTGATCTTAAGTGTTATTCTTATTGTGTTTAAAAAGATAAACACCACTATACCCTATTTTGAAGAAAAAGATATTGAGGATAGTGTCTTATTTGAACCTGTGGAATCTCTGGCGACTATCATCTTTCCAGCAGTGATAAAAAGTGATTCTGAAATTGAAAAGGACAGTGGCCAGGATAAAATGCCTTAGTCTAGATCTAATGTGAAAATTTCGCCTAAATCAGCTGCGCTGTCCATAGATACGTTTAAGTCTTTGATAATACCGTCAAGTTTGTACACCCAGCCATGAATTTGTAAGCCTGTATTATCTTTCCATGCTTTTTGAACAATTGAGGTTTTAGCTAAATCAAAAACTTGTGCCTCAACATTGAGTTCTACAAGCCTATCAAACCGTTTTTTGTCGTCCTTTATTCTTTTTAATTCTTTACTATTATTATTGTAAACTTCTTTAATGTTTCTAATCCATTTATTTATAAGCCCTATAGACTTATTTTCCATGGCGGCCTTAACCCCTCCGCAACCATAGTGCCCACAAACTATAACATGCTTAACCTTTAAATGATTAACGGCATAGTCTAGTACGCTCAACATATTCATATCTGTATGCACCACCATATTGGCAATATTGCGGTGTACGAACAGTTCTCCAGGACGTGTGCAGGTAATCTCATTAGCAGGAACTCGGCTGTCTGCGCAACCAATCCATAACACAGGAGGTCTTTGGCCGATAGCTAGTTTTTCAAAATAACTCTCGTCCTTTTTCTTCATCTTCTCAACCCACTTTTTGTTATTGGCTAACAGGTTTTTGTAATAGGAACTGCTCATGGACTTATGATTTATATTTGTCTTCAACACTTGAATTAATCCAGAGAATGGCCTTTTCAAATGTTTTAAAAATGTGGTCTTCTCCAAGCAAATTCGGAATGATTTTTATACGCTCCATCATATAGCGAGGTTGCTTAAGGAGATTGACAAAAATGACTTCAACATTCCTTTTTTTGAGATTTAACAACATATCTTCCATGGCATATAGTCCTGATTGGTCCATATATTGCATTCTACCTAATCGCATAATCACAACCGATGCTGTATCGGGAATTTGCACACTCAACGCCTGAAAATCGCTCGTAGATCCAAAAAACAAGGGTCCGTTAATATGTTTTATAAAAACTTCTTCCTTGAATTTTTGCGGAAAATCCAATTCATCGGCCCAAATGGTTTCTTTTATAGACTTAACGCTACTGCGCTGGCCCGTAATATTTCCTATTTTTTTCATAAACATCAAGGATGCAATGACTAAGCCAATACCAACAGCATAAATTAAGTCCCAAAAGGTAGAAAGGGTAAGCACTATGAGCATAACCATAACTTCCGAACTCAATTTTAAAGGTCCCAAAGAGATATCTCTTGGTAGGCTTGGTATAGCCTTAAGGCCTTTATAATCCATAACATCAATACCAACGGTAACTAAAATTCCGGCAAGGACTGCAGCTGGTATTTGAGAGGCAATTGGCGCAAAAAGCATCATTATTATTAAGAGTACCAACCCAGCAATCATACCTGATAATTTTGTTTTACCACCAGCTTTAATATTTACTACCGTTCGTATCGTTGCTCCTGCTCCAGGTATACCACCAAAAAAAGCAGCTATACTATTACCTATGCCCTGCCCTACCAATTCTTTATTGGGCTTATGCTTGGTTTTGGTCATATTATCTGCAACAACACTTGTAAGCAATGAATCTATGGCTCCTAAAATGGCCAAGGTAAGCGCAGTGAAAACATAGGGAGAAATAGAAGATAATCTCATTTCTCCAAAGATATCTAGATTAGGTTGCGGAATACCTGAAGGTATTTCATCAATGGTTCTGTAATCTAAGTTAAACACTACAGCTGCTGTTGAAACCACAATCAAAGCCACGAGAGAGCTGGGAACTTTGGTTGTAATTCGCTTAAAGCCAAAAACAATTATAATAGTTGCCAAAGCTAGAGCCAATTCAAGTAGATTCAAACTTTTTAGGGCCCTTGGCAAAACCCGTAAAGCTCCTATAGTTCCGGAAGCGCTATTAGCTGCCAAAGATTGGGATTCTTTTAAAATCGCCTGCTCAGTGATTTCATCTGCACGTTTTATTGTTTCCTCAAAATTCTCAATGACCAGGATTCCTTCGCCTGCTTCCTCCTTTAGTATATCTTGAAGCAATACCTCCTCTGCCTGTGGCTTAAATCGCTCAACAAATGCTTTATCTTCTTTTGGGTAGTATCCCATAGCTGGTAAAATTTGGGTTATGATTATAATCAGCCCAATGGCTGTCATAAAACCAGAAACGACAGGATAGGGAATATACCTTATATATTCGCCCAACTTTAAAACCCCAAGAGAAACTTGAATGACACCTGCCAACAAGAAGACGAGTAATATTGAGGGAAGCGCTTTTTCAACATCACCTTCATTGGCTGCTACCATACCTGCAACAACAATCATACTTACAGCAGTCATAGGAGCTGTTGGGCCAGAAATCTGTGTGTTTGTCCCACCAAATAATGCAGCAAAAAAACTAATAAAAATCGCCCCATAGAGACCAGCTGTGGGTCCTAAACCAGATGACACTCCAAAAGCTAGAGCAAGTGGGAGCGCAACAATACCAGCCGTAAGACCTCCAAAGGCATCACCTCTTAGGTTACTGAAGAATTTTTTCATAGGTTTATTATGATAGCCAAAATATACAGACTTTTTTCGAGTCTAGCATATAACATTCGGAATAGGGCAATGTTATTTAATGGTTCTTACATCTTGGGAAGGCACCCATCCTGTTGTTTTATCGGCAAGTTCAATCTTATACCAATCCTCATAAGATTCTATAATCTGAACCTTGGTTCCTTCGTGCAACCTAAAAAGCTCCTCGCTGGTTCTGTTCGGATCAGTTTTTACTCTACTTTCTTGAGCAAAAACAATAGCAGGATTGTCTTTTTTATCCAGGCGCTCTTTTTGAAAAGCCATAACCGTTGAAAAAATAGCGATAAAGAGTCCAATAATACTTACAATAAAAGCCACACGCTTCTTAGTGGTAACACGTGCAAAGTGGTAAAGAAGAAAAAGGATTACAAATATAAAAACGCCTGCAACAGCAATGATAGACCATGTATCTGCCGTATAAAAATTCACGATATTTTTGGTGATTTTAGAAAAACCCACTTC
>CAZGDG010000023.1:20904-36336 GCA_964524415.1 uncultured Flavobacteriaceae bacterium | reverse complement strand
GGCAATGGTGCTGGGTTGCCCAAATTATCCAAGCGTTCGGCATTGCTGTCCATAATAAAGGTGATGTTCAGTTGTGGGCCTTCAGGCGTCAATGGTGCGTTACCATCATCCGAAGAGCAGCCGCATAACAGTAGTGCTATAAGTGCCAATTGCAATAGGTAGTGTTTCATTTTGGGTTGTGGTTTTAGGATTGTGTATTAGATAATGCCTGTTTTTCAAATTTATTGTGTATCAATAAAATAAACAAGCCAAATGTTACGGCACCAACAATGAGGGCATCGTTGATGAGCCCATCTACAGAAAAAGATACCTTAATCAAAACGGTAGAGATTATAAACCCAGAGTTTCTAATGATTTTATGGAATTGGTTGGAGTAGAAAAAGGAGGCTAGGAGCAAGAGCACGTCCACCATAATCAAGACCGTAAAGAATTCATCAAAAAAGATATTGTTGATATCCTTAAAGGCTTCCACACCGTTTCGGTAATCAACAAGTGCTGCAGCGCCCCAATGGTATAAGGTAAAGGCTGCCAATAGCATTAATATAGGGACGAGCAAGGTGGCAATGAGTCGTTTTAATTCGATAAAGCGCAGTAGGCTGGGCTCATCCATATCGTCTTCAGCTTCATCATTTTCTGAATTCGATGTCTTGATTACATTGCTGTAAAAAAAGTAAATGAGCAGAAATAAGATTAAGGCACTGATAACATCATAGGTAAACTGAAGGTCGTATTTTAAATCGAACCAATTGGAGGACAATTCCAAATTGGAGATGTCCTTAAAAATTCGCCGAATTACGATTAAGGTTATGATTTCATATTGTTTTCCTATATATGAGGAGATGGATTTAGGCAGGTAAAACACCAGTAAATAGACCTCATAGACCAAAATAAACGAAAAGGGTGTGTAAATAGCCGCTATGGGATTTTCAAAAAAACTGGAGTTTAGGGTAATGATATCACGACTGTTGAGAAAAATCAATAGCAGGTGCACCAAATAACTGGTAATGGCAATACCCAAAATGATGCGTTCGCTGCGCTTTTTGGTTTTTTCGGATAAAAACCACTGGAATATGGTGTTAATTCGGTTGGAGTTGGCCATTTTGAAAGCTTTCTGACCAGAATGCTAAATACATCATCCTGACTCTCACAAGCTAAGGATTAATATCCTAAGCTGGCGTTAATTCCTTCTTAAAAGTAAATTTATGCAGTGAAGGTACTTCTCTGTTTGGTTTACAGAGGCACAAAAGTCACTAAAAGCGTTTGGATAATGAAAAGCACAACAAAAGGAATAAACAAATAGCCAACTATGTCGCGTGCTTGGATTTTTATGCCTTTTCCCATAACAGGAAACACCATTAGCAAAAAGAATGGCTGAAGCAGGTTACTTAAACTTTCGCCATAAGCCACGGACATTGAAGCTCTTGCTACCATGGCGTTTACTTCGGGCTGCGTGAGGCCCACACCCAAATCCTTAACCATGGTTATGATACTAGGGCCAATAACGGCAAATTCGCCACCAGCAGAAGGAATGGCAAAATTTACCAGGCCACCTGTGAGATAAGCGATAAACGCATAAGAATTTGGCGTGGCTACAGAAGCCAGGATTTCACTGATTTTCGCACCTAATCCAGAAGCCATCATAATACCCATAATTCCCGCATAAAAGGGATATTGAAACAAGATACCTGAAATATTACTGCTCGCCCGTTTCATGGCAATGCTATAGCGCATAGGCGTAATGTGGAGAAACAGACCCAAGATCAAAAAGATAAAAATCATGATGTTGAAATTAAGGTCAAACCCCTTGGTCATGAAATGGTAGATAATGTAGATAAGCCCGAGCAAGGCTACACTCAGTTGCAGCCAGCCTGCATTGTTAAGCGCATCAGAGACTGCTTTAAATGGCAATTTATAGGATAAGGCTTCGTCCTTAACAGATACCGATTCATCAACGGTTTCATTTTTTAAGTCGGCAAGTTCCTTTCCGGCTGCTTCCTTTGGTCTCAGTGACCACATAAATACTGGTGCCACCACTACAAATAACACAATCATTAAAAGATTTAAGGTAGCGCCAAGGCTATAGCCCGTGGAAATAGTGGTGTTTAAAATACCGTCTTGTATCAAGAAATTATTATCTGTATTAAGTAAAAGCGCAATAGAACTGGATAAGCCACAAACCCAACCATTAAATGAAAAATACACACAGGCAATAAGAAACGGATAGTGAATACCTTTAATTCGAAGCGCCAATTCACGTCCTAAAATGGCCGTAACGACCACCATTCCAAAACTTACCAAGGACAACAGGGCGCCAACGGTTATTACTACGAGATATACTTGTGTTGGTGTTTTTACCAAGGTGGCCAATTTGTCTATGGCTTTTTTTACGGGTGACGATTCCGCAATGCAGTAGGCTGTAATAATGATAAGGACTATTTGCATGCCAAAGGACAATAGTTTCCAAAAGCCATCGTACCAGCCTTCAAGAATTGCTATTGGTTTGGTATGCGTAAAAAGCAAGGCAAACAACCCGGAAATCAAGGTGAGTATCAAAGCAAAAACATAGGCGCTAGGCATGTACCGCGTGAAGGTGTCGGTGAATTTTTGACCGAGCTTTGTTATCATTATAAGCTAGTATTTGGAATGTAAGATATTATAATTTTCCCATTTAGGGATTGCAATAGTCGCAATAGGTAGGGTCTTCGGTAGTTTTACCATGAGTTGGAGGTCGTTCCTCCTTGTAGTTGCAATTGCTACACTCATAAACCAACATCTTTACCGTTGCGGTAGGCATGCTGCACAAGTCGCAGGGAAGACCGGCTATGGCATCGGTTATACCAAACCCTGGCGTATGGCATTTAGGGCAAACCGATTGGATTTTTTCCGCCAATTTTTCTGCGGCTAAGGCAATAACGGCCATTCGACTTGGATTATACATAGCGCGCATGTCGGTTTCAGCATAGACCTCGCCATATTTGCTCTGTAAATATCTGAACGTAGATAGCAGGGTTTCCTTGGTATTGATGCCTTTGGCAATTTCCGTCGTGTCGTCCTTACTTGGCTTTAAAATTAGTCCATGTGATGGGAATTTCGTCAGTTGGGCGAATTCCCACAGTTCCTCTTCAGAAGTTATTGATTTGCCGTTGAAATTGGTTTCGGTACTCAGTTCCCGTACAATAATTTCCAAATCGTGTTTTTTATCCAAGAAGACAAGAAACTCATCATCAGCACTGGCAAAGAATAGGGAAGGATGAGGGCCAAAAGAACCTTCGGACGCCACACCTAAATCGCAATTGGATGCTTCCATGGCCATTAAGCACTTCTTTCGGGCCGTGGCCAAGGGGTCGAGCTCTCGTTTAACTTCGCCTGAAAATGTGCCCAAACTGTCCGTGTCAAAGGTGTTGTTTACAAAACACTCAACTTCTAAGGCCTTTTCCAAAACTGGAGCAATAACCCGTTCTTTGTGATGTTTTGTAGCTATTATTAATTTTCGTCCTTTAAACAATTCCATAATCAGCTAATATAGTTCCAAATATTCCTGTACTTGGCCATCTGCCTGTAGGTGTGCAAGACCATTTTATGTTCGGGTGACGCAAGGCTAGGGTCACCGTTTAAAATGTGCTTTGCGTAATAGCGTGCCTTCCCTAAGATAGCTTTATCTTTTACAACATCTGCAATTCTCAGGTTTAAAACACCACTTTGTTGCGTGCCCATAATGTCTCCTGGGCCACGAAGCTTAAGGTCTACTTCGGCAATCTCAAAACCGTCATTGGTGCGTACCATGGTTTCCAGGCGTGTTTTGCTGTCTTGGCTCAATTTATGTCCTGTCATCAAGATACAATAACTTTGTTCTGCACCACGTCCCACACGCCCGCGAAGTTGGTGCAATTGGGATAAACCAAAACGTTCTGCACTCTCAATTACCATAACCGAGGCGTTAGGTACGTTAACGCCGACTTCGATTACAGTGGTCGCTACCATTATCTGCGTCTCACCTTTGGCAAAGCGTTGCATTTCGTAATCCTTATCGGCCGCTTTCATTTTACCGTGCACTATGGAAATTTGATATTCAGGCAGTGGAAATTCCCTGGAAATACTCTCATAGCCGTCCATAAGGTCTTTATAATCCATCTTTTCGCTTTCCTGAATTAAGGGATAAACAATATAAACTTGTCTTCCCTTTTTTATTTCATCCCTCAAGAAGCGAAATACCTTCAATCTGTTGTTGTCGTAACGATGAACCGTTTTTACAGGTTTGCGACCTGCTGGTAATTCATCAATGACAGAAATATCCAAATCACCATAAACAGACATGGCTAAGGTTCGTGGAATAGGTGTTGCTGTCATCACCAAAATATGGGGTGGTGTGTAAGCCTTTTTTTGCTTTTCAGTATTGTCAGAATTTTCTAATTTATGACGAGGGCCTTTTTTCCAAAGTTTACTACGTTGTGCCACACCAAAACGATGTTGCTCGTCAATTATCGCCAATCCCAAATTTTTGAATTTCACGGCGTCCTCGAGTAGGGCATGAGTGCCTACGAGGATTTGTAACGAGCCGTTTTCTAGATTTTTGTGAATTTCTCTACGTTCTGAAGTAGTACTTGAACCAGTTAATAATGAAATACTGATTTCTAATGGTTTACATAACTCATATAAACTGTTATAGTGTTGGACTGACAAAATTTCAGTCGGCGCCATTAGGCAGCATTGAAAACCGTTGTCAAGCCCTATGAGCATTGACATAAACGCTACTATTGTCTTTCCGGAACCTACATCGCCTTGTAGCAAACGGTTCATCTGGGCGTTGCTCCCCAAATCGGTTCGTATTTCCTTTAAAACGCGCTTCTGGGCATTGGTTAATTCAAAGGGTAAATAGGTTATGTAAAAGGTGTTGAAGTAGTCGCCAACGGTTGAAAAAGGCAGACCTTTTATTTTGGATTTATGGATGAGGTTCTTTAAAATAAGCTGTAGCTGAATGTAAAAAAATTCTTCAAATTTTAACCGAAATTGAGCTCTTGAAAGTAGGTCATTTGATTTGGGAAAATGGATGTTGTACAGCGCTTCGGACTTGGATATTAATTTAAGTTCTTCCAGTACTGAGGAAGGTAAGGTTTCGGCAAATTGTCCTTTGGTTTCTAAAAAAAGGTTTTGCATAATCTTTGAAATCACGCGATTCGATATCCCTTTATTAGACAATTTTTCTGTGGAAGGATAAATGGCTTGCATGGAGGAGCGCAGGTTTTTTTCATGCTCTTTTACCAGTTCTAATTCTGGGTGAGGCATACTAAATCGGCCATTATACCAATTGGTTCTTCCGAAAATGACGTAAGGCTGATTGGTTTTAAGGCTTTCTCGTATCCACTTTTGGCCTCGAAACCAAACCAGCTCCATAGTTCCCGTTTCATCCACAAAATCCGCAACAAGGCGTTTGCCACGTTTTTGGGCCACTTCCCTGAAACCGGTTATTTTGCCTATAATTTGCACTTCGGCCTTGTTCTGCTGTAATTCGTTGATTTTGTAATATTTGGTACGGTCGATGTAGCGATTGGGAAAGAGGTTGATGAGGTCTTGATAGGTGTGTATGCTGAGTTCCGAGCGGAGCAAATCGGCTCTGTTAGGTCCTACGCCTTTGAGATAGTCAATAGGTGTTTGAAGGGTAACACTCATAAGGCGAAATTAAAGCATTTCCTTAAAACTTATGTTATAGCTTTGTAATTTGCCATTTTATTGCGTTAGTTTTAAGGTATGAAAGTTGTTAGCCTCATTTCAGCACTCTGTATTGGGTTTTTATTAAGTGCGCAGCAAACGGCCCATGTTGATTTTAAAGAAGCAAAAGCCCTTCTTGTTATCAATCCTGATTCCTCTAAGGTTTCTGGCCTTGTTTCTTATGAGATGAAGGCTTTGAAGGATGTGGATTCCGTTTACATTGACGCGCGTAATATGACATTTGAAGCAGGTGTGTCCGTAAATAAGGCCAATGTAGCGTTCAGAAATGACGCCAATCGCCTCTGGATATATGTGCCTTTTAAAAAGGATAGTTCCTACCGGATTACTTTTAATTATTCATGTTATCCGAAACAGGCCTTATATTTTTTAAAACGAAAGGAGGACTGGAATATCTGGACGCAAGGTCAAGGAAAATATACGAGTCATTGGTTGCCTAGTTTTGATGATGTCAACGAGAAGGTTAAATTCACAATCGCTACAGCGTTTCAGCAAGGCTATACCATACTATCTAACGGCAGGCAGCTAAGTGAAGACTCAGAACAATCTGTGAATTCTGTGGTTTATAAAATGGATAAGCCTATGCCTAGTTACCTAGTCGCTTTGGTCATTGGAAAGTATCATAAGAAGACCGAGACTTCTGAGAGCGGTGTTCCTCTTGAATATTATTACTATCCCGAAGATTCACTTAAAGTGGAGCCTACGTATCGCTACAGTAAGCGCATATTTGATTTTTTAGAGCAGGAGATTGGGTACGCCTATCCGTGGGAAGTATACAGGCAGGTTCCGGTACACGATTTCCTTTATGCTGGTATGGAGAATACCACCTTAACTGTATTTTCGGATGGATTTGTTGTGGATTCTGTAGGGTATAACGATAAAAATTATTTCAACGTTAACGCTCATGAGTTAGCACATCAATGGTTTGGCAATTTGGTAACGGCAGCTTCAGGAGAGCATCACTGGCTGCAGGAAGGCTTTGCTACTTATTATGCGCTTTTGGCCGAAAGGGATATTTTCGGAGATGACTATTATCATTTTAAATTGTTTGAATCTGCTGTAGATTTAGGCCGACAGGATTTGGCAGGTGAGGGGACGTCCTTGTTAAACCCCAAGTCCAGCAGTTTAACCTTTTACCAGCGTGGAGCATGGGCCTTACACGCACTGCGTTCTATAGTTGGAGATGAAGTTTTTAGGTCTGCCGTCGAAGCTTATTTAAAGAAATATGCGTTTAAAAATGCCATTACCTCAGATTTTATGAAGGAAGTTGAAAAGCGTTATGGTAGAAGTCTAAACAGCTTTAAGCAAAAATGGCTAGTGAATGAGGCGTTTCCTGTGGATGACGCTATTGCGATGTTGCAAGCCCAGTCGCCCTATATCAAAACGTATATGATGATAGATTGCCAAGTTAAATCCAGTAAATGTCAAGAGTATTTAAAATATTACGCTTCGGATGAGGCTAAAGTAAAGGTAATCTCCCAAGCGCCCGAACTGGTAACGGAGGATACTTTTAATAACAGTCTCAAGGTGCGTCAGGCCATCGCCCAATATGTAAAAACTATTCCAAAATCAATTAAGGAGCCTTACGAGTCGCTTCTTGAAGACAAGTCTTATATCACCATAGAAAACGCGCTTTATAATCTTTGGGTTAATTTTCCAGAGGAACGTTCAAAATACCTCGCAAAGACAAGAGGAATTTATGGGTTAAGTGATTACAACGTTCGCTTGCTATGGATAGTTTTAAACTTAAATACACCGTTTTATGAGGCCGATAGTAAGCAAGGCTTGTATAATGAATTGGTAGGCTATACTGCTCAAAACCATAATGCAGAGCTTCGCATGAATGCTTTTGGTTACCTTAAGATGATAGGTTTGTGTGATGAGACGTGTAAATCCAATCTCGATCAAGCTAAGACACATCATAATTGGCGGCTTGCAAAGTTTGCCAAGGAACTTTCAACTCAACTAGAAGGAAACCAATAATGAAGGCTTTAGTTATATCAGGAGGTGGAAGTAAAGGCGCATTTGCGGGTGGAGTGGCCCAATACCTTATGGAAGAACGAAAGCATACCTACGATCTTTTCTTGGGTACGTCCACGGGAAGTTTGCTTGTTCCTCACTTAGCTGTAGACAACATCCCTAAATTGTATGACATATACACCAATGTACAGCAGCATGATATTTTTAGTGTGAGCCCCTTTGTGCAACGTAAAAAAGGGGATCGAGAATATGTTTCCATTGATTTTGTGAACTCGCTCTGGCAATTTATTAAGCGAAAACGAACCTTTGGGGAAAGCAAAGCCCTTAAGCGCAATATTAGACGAAACTTTACAAGAGAAGAATACCAGGCGATAAAGGCAAACAAGCACGATGTCGTGGTCACGGTCTCCAACCTTTCACTTAATAGAGTGGAGTATAAGTCCATAAACGATTGTTCTTATGAAGAATTTTGCGATTGGATTTGGATATCCTGTAACTACATTCCTTTTATGTCCTTGGCAACAGTAAATGGCTATGAATATGCAGATGGTGGGTTAGGATGCGTTGTTCCGATTAGGGAAGCTATTTTAAGAGGTGCCACGGAAGTGGATGCTATTGTGTTGGAAGCCGAAAATCTGGAAAAGCAAAAAGTACTTGGGCGCAATCCATTTTCCTTGATGCTTAATTTGTTCGGGCATTTATTAAATCAGGTAGAGCGTAGCGATATAACCATTGGAAAACTAGCAGCCCTAAACAATAACGTAAAATTGAATTTGTACTACACGCCAACCACTTTGACCGAGAATTCATTGATATTTAGCAAGCGCCTTATGGTGAAATGGTGGAAACAAGGTTATGATTATGCCAAACGAAAGCACGAAGCCAGCCAACGTGTTGATGTGTTAAATTAATCTAGGAGCTCTCCTTACCACATTTCAGCAACTTCCTTTTTGATAAAAGCCAAGGCCGCATTGCTAGGAGCGGAGGTGTCCATGAGCTCGGTTAAGACCACTTCCCTAAGTTTATTGGCGCTGTCTGTTTTCTCATTCATATTGGCTTTTCTGATGAGTTGGATGGTGGCGTTCTTAGCTGCAATAATTACGGTCCAGCAATCGTCACTAATGTATATTTGCTGCGACAAATTATGTTCAAATTCCTGTTCAATATTTGCTACAAGTAAAGACTCGTAATCATCTTTATTTGAAGATGTTGGATTTACTCGTGTTAATAATTTGGATGGTGTAATCCGTTCAAGGAATAAGGTCATGCGCTCATAAGCTTGGAGTCTTAGTGGAAAGGATTCTTTTTGCCTTTCTTTTTGTAAAAGGAAGCGCCTTCTTCCCGCTTCGTTTTCAATGTGTTGTTTAAAAAAATAATAAGCAACGGCACCCACGATACCAGCCGGAAGTAAATTAAATAAGATGTCTATGATTCTCTCCAATTCCATGTTTTTAATTCAATTTGGGATTATACGTTCCGCCAAGATACTCACAATCTTTTAATGTTTGCATGTTAATGAAAGGAACAATGTCCTTTTGATACTGAAAGGTCTTGTTGAATTCCTTTGCAAGGTTGTGGTCATCTACATTCATTTCGATATCATTCATGTTAAACTGGCAAGGATGCTCGTAACCTGCGGCATGCGTAATTTCAATCAATTCTTTTTTAAAGGTTTTAAAATATTGAGCGAGCCGTTCTGATTTTAGTGGCACGTTAATACCATTCTGAAGCCATTTGCTTTGTGTCGCCACTCCGGCAGGGCAGCGGTTGGTATGGCATATTTGAGCTTGGATGCAACCTATGCTCATCATGGCCTCACGAGCCACGTTAATACAATCAACACCCATGGCAAAAGCCATTGCAGCTTTAGCGGGAAACCCTAATTTGCCGCTTCCAATAAATACAATTCTGTCTGTTAGCCCATATTTTTGAAACAGCTTGTAAATATCACTAAACCCGTAAACCCAAGGTAAGGACACGTGATCGGCAAAACTTGGTGGTGCGGCACCTGTACCTCCTTCACCGCCATCAATAGTAATAAAATCTGGACCTCTGTTCTCGGCTTTCATTATTCGGGCCAATTCTTCCCATTGTTCTAGCTTACCTATGGCAGCCTTAATTCCAACGGGTAGTCCTGTGGCTGCAGCAATGGATTCTATAAAATCAACCATTTCCGGAACATTGGAGAATGCTTTGTGATTTGGTGGGGACAACACATCTTTGCCTACGGGAACACCTCTTATTTCGGCGATTTCCTTGGTGATTTTTTTACCTGGCAATACACCGCCCTTTCCTGGTTTAGCACCTTGGGAAAGCTTTACTTCGATGGCTCTAATGAAAGGATTATTTTCAACTAATCGAATCATTTTTTCCATTGAAAAGCCACCATCCTCTGTCCTTACACCAAAATAACCTGTTCCAAAATGGAAAATAACGTCACCACCATGACTATGGTAAGGGGAAAGTCCGCCTTCGCCTGTATTATGATAGGCATTGGCTATTTTCACGCCCTTATTGAGGGATTCTATGGCTTTCGCGGATAAAGACCCAAAGCTCATCGCTGATACATTAATGATTGAGGCTGGGCGGTAAGGTCGCTTTCGCTTATGGTATTCCCCCATAACCTTTGCGCAGGGCAGAAAACCCATGTCCTTGGCATTCGGGTGGTCAGCCTCAATTTTAAAGGGTATCATGGCATTATTAATAAATATATGCTGGTGTGCATATATATCGCGATCGGTGCCAAAACCCTCATAGTTGTTTTCTTTTTTGGCCGATGCATAAATCCAACCGCGTTCTATGCGATTAAACGGTAATTCCTCTCTATTATTGGCCACCAAATATTGCCGTAATTCCGGACCGATACGTTCAAGTAAATACCGTAAATGGCCAACAACCGGAAAATTATGGGTGATGGTATGTTGCCGCTGTAAAAAAACATCTCTCAATGCTACCGCACCGAAAATAATTAAAACCCAAGACCACCAAGGTATGGTTCCTAAAAAATTAAGCACGGTTTCCATTGTTAGTTGTTCAAATAGTCAAATGTAATTTGCGTAAATGCTTTAACCCCCAAGAGCATACCGCTATCATCAATTCTGAAATCTGGCGTATGGTGCGGATAAGGTTTAGTGTTTCCAGGTGTCATTCCGCCTAGAAAAAAGTAGACACCTGGTACTTTCTCCTGGAAGAAAGAGAAATCTTCACCACCAGTTGTAGCCTTCATTATGTCTACGTTTTCCTTACCGGCTACTTTATGTAACGATGGTAATATTTGTTGCGTTAAATCTGGGTCATTAAAGGTAATGGACGCATTGTTTTGAAAAGTAACTTCCGCTTCGCCGCCATAAGCTTTAGCTATGGTTTGTGACATTTCTGTCATGCGCTCGATAATCATCTCACGCATTTCAGGGTCTAGGGTTCTTACCGTTCCAATGAGCTCCGCAGATTCAGGGATGATATTAAAGCGCGTTCCTGCTGTAATTTTCCCAACGGTAATAACCGCAGCTTCGTCGGTCAATTTAGCTTCCCTACTAATTATAGTTTGCAATCCATCAATGATTTTTGCCGATATAAGGATAGGGTCCACTCCAGACCAAGGCTGCGAGCCATGTGTCTGTTTGCCTTTAACCGTAATGACAAATCGTTCTACTGCTGCCATGATTCCTTCTGTTTTATACTTTATGGTACCAACTGGCGTTTCTGAATTGATATGCAAGCCAAAAATAGCATCGACTTTAGGATTGTCCAAAACCCCTTCTTTCACCATTAACTTAGCACCGCCTTCTTCTCCTGGTGGTGGCCCTTCTTCAGCCGGTTGAAATATGAATTTAACAGTGCCTTTAAGCTTATCCTTATGTTTTGATAATACCTCCGCCGTGGCCATTAAAATAGCAATGTGTGTATCGTGCCCACAAGCGTGCATAACACCAGTTTCGGTATTTAAAAATGTCGTTCTGACTTCTGACTTAAAGGGTAGATCATTACGTTCGGTAACAGGTAAAGCATCGATATCAGCACGAAGTGCAATGACCTTCCCAGGTTGGGCCCCTTTTAAAACACCAACAACACCAGTCTTGGCGATACCAGTTTCAACATCCAAACCTAATTGGTTAAGATGTTCAGCTATCTTTTCGGCTGTTTTGTATTCCCGATTGGACAATTCTGGATTTTGATGAAAGTAATGCCGCCATTCTATTAGTTTGTCTTCAATAGCAGCAATGTCCTGCTCAACCGAACTTTGAGAAAGTGATAGAAAAGGTAATAATAAAACAAGGGATAAAATGTATTTCATAGGACTTAAAATTTTCACTAAGATATTGAAATTTGACAAACCTGAACATTTGAAACATTGTTTATAATTAATAGGATTTCGTCATGGAAAAACTTGTTACAATGCTTATTTTCACGGTCCAAAAAAATTGATTTTGGACAAATACTTGAGTCAACTTAACGAAGCGCAATTGGCACCTACTTTACAAAAGGATGGGCCTATGATTGTAATTGCTGGGGCAGGATCTGGGAAGACTAGGGTTTTAACCTACAGGATTGCACATCTTATGAATCAAGGCGTGGATCCCTTTAATATTCTCGCATTGACTTTTACCAATAAGGCAGCACGTGAGATGAAGGGCAGAATTGCTGATATCGTTGGAGATTCTGAAGCTAAGAATCTATGGATGGGAACGTTTCACTCCGTATTTGCCAAAATCCTACGTATAGAATCGGATAGATTGGGTTATCCCAGTAATTTTACCATTTACGACACTCAAGACTCCGACCGCTTAATTTCTTCCATCATAAAAGAGATGGGACTGGACAAAGATGTCTATAAATACAAACAGATTCGGTCTCGAATTTCCTCTTATAAAAATAGTTTGATTACGGTTAAGGCCTATTTTAATAACCCTGAGCTAATGGAAGCTGATGCTGCGGCAAGGCGGCCTCGTATGGGAGACATCTATCAAAATTACGTAGAGCGCTGCTTTAAGGCCGGAGCCATGGATTTTGATGATCTGTTATTAAAAACCAATGAGCTACTAACGCGGTTCCCAGATGTTTTGGCCAAATATCAAGACAGGTTCCGCTACATTTTGGTAGATGAGTATCAAGATACTAATCATTCACAATATCTAATTGTTCGTGCGCTTGCCGATAGGTTTCACAACATCTGCGTCGTAGGGGACGACGCGCAAAGTATTTATGCCTTTAGAGGTGCCAACATTAGTAATATTCTAAATTTTCAGCGCGATTATGACAATGTGAAGGTCTTTAGGTTAGAACAGAACTACAGGTCTACTAAGAACATTGTTAATGCGGCGAATTCCGTTATTGATAAAAATCAAAACAAACTCGATAAAATCGTTTGGACCGCTAACGAAGAAGGCCCTAAGATTAAGGTCAATCGTTTGATGACCGATGGCGACGAAGGGCGTTACGTTGCCAGTACCATATTTGAAGCCAAGATGCAGCAGCAACTTCAAAATAAGGATTTTGCAGTGTTATATAGAACGAATGCACAGTCACGTGCCATTGAGGACGCCCTAAGAAAACGTGACATAAAGTACCGTATTTACGGTGGCCTTTCCTTTTACCAGCGCAAGGAGATTAAAGATGTTTTATCTTATTTGCGTTTGATTTTAAATCCTGCCGATGAAGAGGCGCTTAAGCGAATAATTAATTTTCCGGCTCGTGGTATTGGCCAAACTACTATGGATCGTCTCATCATAGCCGCGAATGGCTACGATATTTCTATTTTTGAAGTTATTAAACGTATAGATAATCTTGATTTAAAAATCAATTCTGGAACGCGTAATAAGCTCAAGGATTTTGTAACCATGATTGAAAGCTTTCAGGTGATGAATGAAAACGCCAATGCTTTTGAGCTTTCAGAGCATGTGATAAAAGTTACGGGACTCATTAAGGAATTCAATAAAGATGGTACTCCGGAAGGCATTGCCAAAATGGAGAACATTGAAGAGCTTCTTAATGGTATAAAGGACTTTGTTGAAGGGCAAGTGGAAGTAGCCGATTCTACAGGGTCTCTCACTGAATTTCTTGAGGAAGTTGCTCTAGCCACGGATTTGGACTCTGATAAAGGAGACCCTAACCATGTAGCTCTTATGACCATACATTTGGCTAAAGGGCTCGAATTTCCACATGTATTCATTGTTGGTATGGAGGAAGACTTGTTTCCTAGTGCTATGAGCATGAATACCAGAAGCGAGCTCGAGGAAGAACGTCGCCTATTTTATGTAGCTTTGACCAGGGCCGAAAAGCAAGCCTATTTGACCTACACACTATCGCGATACCGTTGGGGAAAGCTTATTGATGCCGAACCAAGCCGTTTTATTGAAGAAATAGACGATCAGTATTTAGATATTATTACGCCTTTGCAAGAGCAGCGTTTTAACCCGATGTTGGATGCTTCCATTTTTGGGGATGTAGAACCAAACAAAGTAAGGTTTGCAAAGCCAAAATCGCCAAAATTCAATAAAAAGAGTTCTGCTAAAAAATCCGAAGGTTTTAAGATTAGCACGCCAAAAAAAATGAAGCCTGTATCTAAAACTAGTGGAGGCTCAAATTTGTTTGATAGCAATCTGGCTCTGGGTAATATTGTAAATCATCAAAGATTCGGTAGAGGAGAAGTGCTAAAAATTGAGGGAACAGGTGGAGACCTCAAGGCAGAGATTAAATTTGAAAATGGCGACACCAAAAAACTTCTGTTGAGGTTTGCTAAGCTTGAAATAATAAGTTAAACATTATAACCCAATGGCCGACTTTATAAAAATATATCCAGAAAACCCAAACCCAAAAGCGGTTCAAAAAGTGGTAGATGTGTTAAAAAGGGGAGGGCTCGTTATTTATCCGACCGACACTGTTTACGGATTGGGTTGCGACATTACAAAGATGAAAGCCTTAGAGCGCATAGCTCAAATTAAGGGTGTGAAATTGGAAAAATCTAACCTGTCCTTTATCTGTGAAGATTTGAGCAATTTGAGTGATTATGTGAAGCAAATAGATAATACCACCTTTAAAATCCTTAAACGTGCTTTACCTGGGCCTTACACGTTTATATTGCCAGGCTCAAAAAATCTTCCTAACCCGTTTAAAAAGCGAAAAACAGTTGGTATTAGGGTGCCAGACAATCCCATTACCTTGGCCATTGTGAGTGCTTTGGGCAATCCGCTTGTTTCAACTTCTATACGTGACGAGGACGAAATTGTGGAATACACGACAGACCCTGAGTTAATACTGGAAAAATGGGATAAACTTGTTGATCTTGTGGTCGATGGAGGCTATGGAGGAAACGAAGGGTCTACCATTATCGACCTGTCCGAAGATCAACCTGTTATTGTTAGGGAAGGCAAAGGAACTATAGAGATATTCTAAACTTGTTTAATCAATTTCACCACCTTACTGCTATTGCTGTAAAATAGGAGCAAGGCTACGAGTCCGCATACAAAAAAACCGCTAAACAAAGGCACTACGGATTTAACCACAAAACCACCAATGAAATTGGCAATAGGAACAGCCATGACCGTGGAAAGAAAACCATTTAGAGCAGAACCCACACCAGCGATATGACCTAATGGCTCCATGGCCAAGGCACGTAAATTTCCGAATAAGAATCCGATGGTGAAGAATTGCAAAGCAAAGAAGCCAACTAGAATCTCAATGGGCGGATTTACTCCGCCATAAAAAATGATTATATACAACAAGGAAATA
>CAZGDG010000023.1:17148-20804 GCA_964524415.1 uncultured Flavobacteriaceae bacterium | reverse complement strand
GGTTTTCGTCCAAAACTATCAGATAAGGGGCCAAATACAAGTTGACCAATACCTAAACCTAAAAATATCATAGTAATGATCTTTTGGTTTTGGTTAGGGTCGGTGATATTAAGATGCGCTCCAATGTTGGGTAAAGCAGGCAGAACAGCATCAATGGATAGCGCTACAATAGACATGAGCGCAGCCATTAATACAACAAATTCGGCTTGAGAGGTGTCGCTTTTTTGCATTTTGCAAAAGTACGTTAATTAGAGCACTAAGCTTAAGTTTTAGCAGAACTTTATATGAAGTTGATAATTTAGTAACTTACGTTTTCCTAAGCACTTTAATACATGTGTTATCAAACCCGACAAATAACGACTATAAAAGATTTAGAGCTTCGGTATAATGTTACCTTGAGTAATGCCTCTTACGGTCCTTTATTCAATAAACCTGACTATCACCTTAATGGTTTCTCACACCCTAATATGTTGCTTATTCCACAACAAAAACCAGAAGTTTTGGCGCCCGGGATTTGGGGAATAGTGCCTGAAACAAAAGGGCAAGAAGACATTAAGGCCTATTACAAAGAGAGTATTCGCTATGGCGCTGGCCTTAATGCTCAAAGTGAAAAATTATTCGATCATTTTATATACAAGCACTCGGTAATGACCAAGCGCTGCATAATTCCGGTTACTGGGTTTTATGAGCCGCACACGCATTTAAAGACTAAATATCCAGTCCTTATTCATAGAAAAGATGATGGTGTTTTTTCATTGGCTGGTATTTATACCATAATAGGAAAGTACATTACCTTTAGCATACTCACCAAAAAGGCATCTCCTTATTTTGAGCGCATTCATAATATAAAAAAGCGCCAACCAGTAATCCTTAAAAAATCGAATGAGCGCCCTTGGGTAGCTGAAGAATTGAGGCAAAATAACATACAGAATATCCTAGAAGACCCATATGATGATGAACAACTCGAGGCTTACACGATCAGTAAAGATTTATATAAGCCTCAAGTAGATAGTAATCATCACACTATAGCAGAGCCTGTTTCCTACAAGGAATTAGGCTATACCTATTTATAGAGGAATATTACCGTGTTTGCGTTTTGGTTTATTGACCTCTTTTTGTTCTAACATGCTAAAGGCTTTTATCAATTTGCGTCTGGTGTCCTTAGGCAAAATGACTTCGTCGATAAAACCACGTTCTGCTGCACTGTAAGGGTTAGCGAACAACTGAGCATATTCGGCTTCCTTCTCCTTCCATTTGGCATCTTTATCATCAGCTGCAGCGATTTCGCGCCTAAAAATAATCTCAGCGGCACCTTTAGCTCCCATAACAGCAATTTCTGCAGATGGCCAAGCAAAATTCATGTCGGCACCAATATGTTTAGAATTCATTACGTCATAAGCACCTCCATAGGCTTTTCTTGTAATCACCGTAACTCTTGGTACCGTAGCCTCACTAAAGGCATACAGCAGCTTGGCACCATGAACAATAATCCCGTTCCATTCTTGGTCTGTTCCTGGCAAGAATCCAGGTACATCTTCAAGAACAAGCATAGGGATATTAAAGGCATCACAGAATCTAACAAATCTAGCAGCTTTTTTAGAGCTTTTAACCCCAAGGACTCCGGCTAAAAACATGGGCTGATTGGCTATAATTCCAATAGATTTTCCGCCCAGTCTTGCAAAACCTACAATGATATTTTCTGCATAGTCCTTATGAATTTCATAAAACGAATTCTCATCGATAATACCATTGATAACTTCATGCATATCATAAGGCTTGTTTGGATTGTCCGGAACGATATTGGATAAACTTTCTCGCACTTCGTCTTTTAACTCAAACTCCAAATCCTGCGGTTTTTCACGGTTGCTTTGAGGAAGATAGCTTAACAACGCTTTTACGTCTTCTAAACATTCAATATCGTTGGATGAGGTTTTGTGTGCTACACCCGATTTTGTGGAATGTACACTGGCACCTCCCAATTCTTCACTGGTAACTTCTTCGTTGGTTACGGTTTTTACCACATTAGGACCCGTAACAAACATGTAACTTGTGTCCTGAACCATGATAGTGAAATCCGTCATGGCAGGAGAATATACAGCACCTCCAGCACAAGGGCCCATGATAGCAGAAATCTGTGGAATTACTCCAGAGGCTTGTACGTTGCGATAAAAAATATCTGCATATCCACCTAACGAACGCACGCCCTCTTGGATTCTAGCACCACCAGAATCATTTAAGCCGATTATTGGCGCGCCCACATTGACTGCCATATCCATTATTTTACAAATTTTTTCGGCATGGGTTTCTGATAATGAGCCTCCAAAAACAGTAAAGTCTTGGGCAAATACGTAAACGAGTCTGCCATCAATGGTGCCATAGCCAGTCACTACGCCATCACCATAAAACTTTTGATTTTCCATTCCAAAATCTTTGGTACGGTGGGTGACTAAGGCACCTATTTCCTCAAAAGAACCTTCATCGAGCAGATAAAGAATACGCTCTCGTGCGGTTAATTTCTTTTTTTTATGTTGTTTTTCTATACGGTCTTGTCCACCACCTAATTTGGCTAGTGCAAGCTTTTCGTTAAGCGTTTTTATTTTTGAATCCATAGTGTCTTAGTTAGGTAGTCTCAATAAAGTTTTATCTTTTAGATATTGCTTCAGCGCCAGCTTGGCAGCAATTTCGGCTTCTTTGGCATGTTGCGCTTCCAAAAGTTGAGGTGAATAATAATTCTTTACAAAATGTGTATCAAAATTACCGCTCCTAAAGGCGTCATGTTCACAGACAAATCGGCCAAAAGGTAGTGTTGTTTCTACACCTTTGACTTGATAATTATCGATAGCGTCAATCATACGTTGTATGGCTTCATTCCTCGTTTTTCCATAGGTAATGAGTTTCGACAGCATGGGATCGTAATAAATTGGAATATCCATGCCTTCCTCAAATCCATTGTCAACTCTAATGTTTTCGCCTTTAGGGAGTTGGTAGACCTCTAAATTACCAACGCTTGGTAAAAAGTCGTTCATGGGATCCTCAGCATAAACCCTAAGTTCTAAGGCATGACCATTAATTTGTAAGTCTTCCTGTTTAATCTTTAATTCTTCCCCTCGAGCTACATTAATTTGAAGCTCTACAAGATCTACTCCCGAAATCCATTCGGACACAGGATGCTCTACCTGCAATCTCGTATTCATCTCCAAGAAGTAAAAGTTATGGTCGGCATCCATTAAAAATTCCACCGTACCGGCGCCCAAATAATCGCAAGACCGCGCCACATTTATGGCAGCTTGCCCCATTTTTTCCCTTAATTCTGGAGTTAGAATGGCTGAAGGTGCTTCTTCTACAACTTTTTGATGTCTACGTTGAATGGAGCATTCCCGTTCAAAGAAATGCAGAATATTGCCATGGCTGTCTGCCATAACCTGAATTTCAATATGCCTTGGTGAACTCACATATTTTTCAACGAAAACCGAACCGTCGCCAAACGCAGATGTTGCCTCACTAATGGCTCGTTTCACTTGGGATTCTATGTCTTTTTCGTTTTCAACGATACGCATGCCCTTACCGCCACCACCAGCGGCTGCCTTAATTAAAATAGGTAAGCCTATTTGTTTGGCAATTTCAACAGCTTCTTTAGGGTCCGTAACGGCGTGGTC
>CAZGDG010000023.1:0-17138 GCA_964524415.1 uncultured Flavobacteriaceae bacterium | reverse complement strand
TCTTTGGCAGCCAATTTATCACCCATCATTTTAATGGCCTTAGATCGTGGTCCAATAAAAATGATATCGTTTTTTTCACAAAGCTCTGCGAAATCGGCATTTTCACTTAAAAAACCATAGCCAGGGTGAATAGCATCCACGTTCAAGGCTTTTGATGCTTCAATGATTTTATCACCTCTAAGGTATGATTCGTTAGAGGGAGCAGGGCCGATACAAACAGCTTCATCTGCATACTTAACGTGAGGAGCAGGTCTGTCTGCTTCAGAGTATACAGCTACGGTTTTTATACCCATTTTTTTAGCGGTACGCATAACGCGTATGGCTATTTCGCCTCTGTTGGCGACCAATATTTTTTTCATATTATTCGAATTCGATTAATAGTGCGTTTTTGTCTACGGTATTTCCTTGTTGCACGTTAACGGATTTTATAACACCATCTCTTGGGGAGTTTATAACGTTTTCCATCTTCATAGCCTCGAGAATCAATAAAACCTCACCTTCTTTGACCTCTTGGCCTTTAGATACGCTAATTTCCAAAATAAGCCCAGGCATAGGTGCCTTAATGTCATTGACCTGTTTTGAAGCGCCTAATTGAAATCCTAAACTTGCTATTTGCTGGTCAAGCGAATCCTGTATGGCAATCTCATAAGTGTTGTTATTTACCAAAATGCGGTACTTTTTTTTATTAAAGTCCGTATGGAGCACTTTTGCGGTTATGGATTCATTATTTTGAAGAATATGGAAGGTGTTTTTTGAAGTGGAAACCACATCGAGTTGAGTCGCGTCCTCTTCACTAATTTCAAATTGGTGAGACGCATTGACTTTTGTTTTATACATGTAATTCGAATTATTAAACTTGGGCTAAATTAGAGATAAGCTGTCCTCTAAAATATGAAATAAGTCATGTTTCATGAAATCTTTACATAGATTTAAAGTTGAATAGATTTGACTTAAAATGGTTGATAGCTGCTTCTGTATTTTTGACATGACTCCTAATAAAAGAGACTGCTACTATTGTCGGTATCATTTAGTTTCCTTTTTGATTTCGTCCATAACAAAACGGTAGTAGTTGTCATTGGAAGCTATAAAGTGATTGTTTTCGTTACTATGGTCTAAAAGATGTAAAAAGCTTTCGAAGGTCACTAATTTTAAGGCCTCAACTTCATCCTCTTGGGGTTTGAGCTCCTCTAGAGCTGTTTTTAACTCAGAGATGTAAACATGATGAAATTCATAGTCCTTGATTTTTCCAGAGTCGTATTCGGATTTATGAAGTTTAACACCAATCTTTTTAAGGTCTTTTTTATGGAGTTGTAGTCCTATTTCCTCTTTGGTTTCACGCAACGCCGCATCTATTAACGGTTCTCCTGCGTCAATATGGCCAGCAACCGAGACGTCCCATAATAAAGGATATATCTTCTTTTTGTGGGAGCGCTGTTGTAGGAGAATTTTTTTGTCTTTGGTATAAAACCATACATGGATAGTGTTGTGGTACCAACCATTTTTATGAGCTTCCGATTTTAAGGCTACTTTGCCTGTAGGGTCACCTGTATCCGTAACAATATCTATGAATTCATCCATAAAAAATATTCCCACTTGCGTGGGAATTATTTATTCAAAATAGCTAAAGGTTTCTCCTTCTTTTATTTTTAATAAGGTTTCATAAATCAGTCTTATCACGTTTTCAACATCATCCTTATGTACCATTTCTACTGTAGTATGCATGTACCGCAAGGGTAAGGATATAAGAGCAGAGGCAACACCACCGTTGCTGTATGCAAAGGCGTCGGTATCTGTGCCTGTTGCGCGGGATAAAGCAGCTCGTTGAAATGGAATCTTTTTTTGCTCAGCAGTATCTGTGATAAGATCTCGTAACTTTTGTTGTACAGCAGGAGCGTAGGCCACCACAGGTCCTTTACCAATCTCGGCATAACCTTGTTTTTTTTGGTCGATCATAGGTGTTGTGGTATCATGAGTTACGTCTGTAACTATGGCCACATTGGGTTTTATGGTTTGCGTTATCATTTCTGCACCACGGAGTCCGATTTCCTCTTGTACCGAATTGGTAACATAAAGCCCAAAAGGTAATTTTTTCTTGTTTTCATGAAGTAACCGCGCCACCTCTGCAATCATAAAGCCTCCCATTCTATTATCAAGGGCCCTGCATACAAATTTGTTACCGTTTAGAATGTGGAATTCATCTGGATAAGTGATAACACAGCCTACATGAACTCCCATTTTTTCTACTTCGTCCTTGTCCTTAGCGCCAATATCTATACATATGTTATCGGGCTTTGGTGGTTCTTCCTTAGACCTGTCTCTAGTGTGAATGGCAGGCCAGCCAAAAACGCCTTTCACGATGCCTTTTTTGGTGTGGATGTTTACCACTTTACTTGGTGCTATCTGGTGATCGCTACCACCATTTCTAATGACATATAATAGCCCATTGTCTGATATGTAATTGACGTACCATGAAATTTCGTCGGCATGACCTTCTATGACCACCTTATATTTAGCCTTAGGATTTATAACCGCAACAGCACTACCATAAGTATCTGTAATGAATTCATCCACATAGGGTTTTAGGTATTCCATCCATAATTTTTGGCCATCCCATTCATAACCAGTTGGAGACGCATTGTTTAAATATTTTTCTAAAAAGTCCATGGACTTTTTGTTGAGTAATTGCTTTTTCGCCATGTGCTAAATTTTTTCTAAAAATAATAATATTAATAGGATTTTGAGCTTAAAGGACGTATTAATTCTTAATTTTGAAATGGATATTTCAAACGCGTTTTGGTACGGTTTTCGCACTGGATTTTACACATGAAAAACAGCTTACTTCTAATTTATTTACTTGGACCTTTGGTTTGGGCACAGGTCTTACCTGTAGAGCGTGACTCAACGGCTACCGAATATATTATAATTGAAGGCGATTCTATACCTCGAAAGACCATAGATTTAGACGAGGTGATATTATTGCCCGATTTAAGTTTCGATAATAGGGATGCGCGCATACGGTATTTAATCTTAAAGCGTAAGACGCTAAAAGTTTATCCTTATGCGAAACTCGCGGCAGAGCGACTGGAGACCTTACAGGAACGACTGTCTAGTTTGGAGCGCAAACGCGATAGACGAAAATACGCGCGTGTTATTCAAAGATATATTGAAGACGAGTTTTCTGAAGAATTAAAAAAATTGACCAAAACAGAAGGTCAAATTTTGGTAAAGCTTATTCATCGCCAAACCGGAAAAACGGCTTTTGAACTTATAAGACAGCTTCGAAGTGGATGGCGTGCTTTTTGGTATAATAACACGGCCAGTCTTTTTGATATTTCTTTAAAAGAAGAGTTTGCACCAATAGATGTCTTGGAGGATTATTTAATAGAGGATATTTTACAACGGGCTTTTCAAAGCGAACGCCTAGAGCGGCAAAACCCAGCATTTGATATTGATTTTTACTCTTGTGTTAATAAGTGGTCTAAACCAAAAAGGCAATACGGTGGCTAATGCGTAAACAAACGGTAATAGAAGAGCGACTTAATGCATTGTCCCATGGCATTGGTGCTGCACTGGGCATCGCAGGCCTAATTTTAATGTTGGTCTATGTTGATAGCTCAGTGGATTTTGGCCTGTTTAGTGTCTTGGTGTATGGCTTTTCAATAATTGTACTGTTCTTGGCATCTACAATGTATCATTACGTACGGGACGAAAGACGCAAACACTATTTTAGGATTGTAGACCATGTGAGCATTTATTTTCTTATAGCAGGAACTTACACACCTGTACTTTTGTTGTCGTTAACGGATAGCTTAGGCTGGCTACTGTTTTGGGTGGTTTGGGGCATTGCTGCTTTTGGTGTGGTCTTAAAATTGTTTTTTACTGGACGATTCGAGGTGTTTTCTACACTCCTATATCTTGTCATGGGATGGCTGATAGTATTTGACTTCTCAAACTTATCTGAAAGTATTGGCCCAAATGGTGTCTTATGGCTTTTTGCTGGTGGATTGTTCTACACCGTAGGCATTCTGTTCTATGCCATAGATAAAATACCATACAATCATGTAATCTGGCACCTTTTTGTCTTAGGTGGAGCGATTTGTCACTTTTTTATGATTTTTAACCATGTGATTTAAATTAAGATGCCGATTTGCCAAAAAGGTCATCTATTTCCCATTAGGTTTAAAAACCAAGCAATGTTGCCAAGGAAGATTGGAAATGTTTTTTTCAAGCGTAAATCCAGCGGCTTCAAATTCTTTTACGGCCTGTTTTTCGGTCATTTTATGTACTTTTTTAATGGGCACCGAGGGGTCTTCACCTCTATACTCTATAAGGAATATTTTTCCATTTGGCTTTAAGGCACGTTTCATGGAGATTACCATTTCATAAGGAAAATTGAACTCATGATAAACATCAACCATCAAAATTTTGTCAATAGAATTATCTGGAAGGTTAACACTTTGTTCGGTTCCTAAAACCGTCGTGATGTTATTGTGCTTTTTGTACAGTGGATTAGTGGTAATGGCCTTTAGCATTTGGGGTTGAATATCTACAGCATAGATTTTTCCATTTTTGACCAATGGCGCCATTTTAAATACGTGATATCCTGAACCTGCACCTATATCTGCAATCTTATCACTTCCCTTTATATTCATGTTGCTAATAAGAGTTGATACATTTTCTTCGGCCTCACGCTCCGGACGTTCGAGCCAAGCCATTCCTTGATAACCCATAACATGGGCAATTTCACGACCCATATACCATTTTCCTATACCGTTATAATCGCCTGCCTTATAGGTGTAACGTTCATTGGTTTGCTCTTGGGCATTTCCCGGAAATGAAAGGAATAAGCAAATCAGCTGAAGTACAATTAACTGTCGAGTTCTCATTAGTTTTCGTTTCTTTTTAAACCGTCATTGAAAATAATGTAATTCTGCTGGAGCACGAAACCATTTAAGATTTTAGATATTAATTAACTAATTGAGCACATCATCGGTGATGATAAGTTTATACTCAAACCTGTTAACCATTGGTTCGTTGAGTTGCCATGAGGCATTGTCTATTGGGTCTTGATTGTAAACGAGAATAAAACTTTCATTGTCGTCGCTATAAAGTTTTATCTCAGAGAAGATAAAAGAATCTGAAGGAGGAATGGGATTGGTTTCCGAGTTGAGGTCACTACCTATGCTAATTTCCGCGTCAACAGGTACTTCTACAAAACTGTTTTGAGGTGTGAGATACAACAAATCGGTGCTCGACCTGTTTTCGATAAGATAGGTAGTTTCGAATCCTGTATTGATGTCGTCTTCACATTGCGTGGCCAAAACTAAGGGTAAGAGCAATAAAAGGAATAGCTTTTTCATCGATTTTTTATTTTAGATGCAAAGTTAGTTGAAAGGTTGCTTTCCCAGACAACATTAATTTCGTCTACTCCAAATTTCGTGAATGGGATTTCCCGTGCTTGATTTGCCTTTGTGGTGCCAATCGTCCTCGATAAGTTGATCACTGCATTGTGTTTAAAAGATTGAATTAGGGTAAGAAAGGGGAGATAGTACATTTCTTAGACTTAAAATGTAATCATTTTAGCAACATATGCTGATCGTATTAGATTAGAGTTATTGAAGTTCAGATGATAAATTGTCTATAAATGCTTTTTTGATTTTATCTGGAAAGCCAAAAGTGGTTGTTAAGAGTTGGCTTTATTTTTTCGACTTAAATATTAAAACAATACAAGCTATAAAAACTAAAGCATAAATAATGGAGAGTAATGGATTTGCGACACTTAGATTATTGAAATCGATTTGATTAAAAAGCGCAGCACCTACCACCAGCGCAATGACCACTATGAAAAAGTTAAAATTAAATTTATAGTTCATTAAATGCTGTTTTATTGATTTCCATTAGAGCTACTTTTTCCACGTACCTCCATAACGGTAGTAAGGGTTATTTTCCTTCACCTTGAGCAAACAATTCTTGCATACAAACACCCAGTTTTTAGATTCTTCGTATTGTATTCTGTACATGACATTGTAGTCGTCATTACAAATATGACAAAACTTAATTCTCAACTATTTTCTTTTTTCTGTATATTGATAACTATTTTTTTTTCGGATGCTGAAGACCTCAATTTCTTTCTTTTTTCCTTTTAAATCTTGCAATCCCAAGGATTCAGATTCAAACGTTTCTTCCAATTTCAGCTTGGCCATCATATGGGAAGAGACCAACAGCTCTGCTGAAACGTCATTGCAAAGACCTTGAATTCTAGATGCCGTATTTAAAGTGTCTCCTGTAAAAATAAGATCTTTTTTTAAGGTGCCAATTTCGCCAGTTACCACTTCTCCTGTGTGGAGACTCCCTTTAAACTCAGGGCAGACGCCGTAGTGTCTAAAGAACCAGTCTTGTTTTGCAATTAAATCTTCTTTCATGCGAAAAAAGCAATGAACACAATTATTATTGGATATACCTTTTTTTAATTCCCAAGTTATTACCATTTCATCACCGACATATTGGTAAATCTCGCCAGAATAATCAATAATAGATTCTGAAAGTACACCGTAATAAGACCGTAATAATTTGAAATACTTAAAGTGACCAAGTTGTTCTGCAAGAGTTGTGGACGATTTCATGTCAATAAACATAAAAATTCGCTGCTCTACTTGTGGACGATGGTATTTGCCAGTAACAAAATTTAAAAAAGATTTAGCTCCAATTTTTTCGCTAATCTCATTATAGAACAAGGTAACAAACAAGGATATTATCATTTGAAAACCCGTACTTAAAAAGGTAATACTCCCAAGGAAGTCTGAAAATTTATTCCAGATTTGCTCATTGGCTATACTAGAATTTAGTTCAATACTTGCAGCTATAGGATAGGTAATGCCAATAATTAGAAAGAGAAATAAAGAATAGATAACAAACTTACCTAAAACCGTTACGGCGAAGGAGGCCTTTGAAAACAGCCTGTTGATAAATAGTAATTCAATAGTGCCAATAAGACATCCAACAATGGTAACAGCAGTTAGAGCAAATACCACTACCGTAAAGTCTAATTTTATCGCTCCGTTAACGGTGTACTGGTAGTCTTTGGTCGCAGCATATTCTACAGTTAAAAATATAACACCAAAAATGAGCCATATGACTCCAAAGGGAAGTATACGATATATGTTTCTTTTAAGTCTTGGTGTCATTTAAAAATGTTTGCGCCTTATACTGCTTCATTATTAGCTTTTATTGGTTGTAGTTGTTTTGTCTATAATTTCTTAAATCACGCTTTTGCGAAATTCGCAACTTAAACTCCAGTCGGTTTATCGTAGACGAGGTATTTAATTTTTAGTTTCAACCATTTCCAGTCTTCACCATTCATGTCCCAGGTTGCTTCACATTCAACAGGAATTCTAATTCCAGAAAGCTCTTCTATTTTCACTGCCTTAACCGTCCATTTTGATGGATTTTTGTCGCTAGCGTCTTTATAGCGCAGGCATTCAAACATCACGAAGTCTCCTTCTTCATCGAAATAAAATAGTCCAGACCCGGTTGTGCCATTATAGGTCATGGTCGCCCTAGCACTATTGTTATCTATTTCCTCCCAACTAATGTAAGAACTGATGGCAGCCGAAGGGAACCATACGATTTCTGCTAAGTACCTTTGTAAGGTGGCTTGGTCTATGTTGGCATTGTCCTTAGCGTTGGCTACAGGAATTAAAGCTAATAGTTTTATAAGCATAGCGCCATTACCGTTTTCAAATTTATCGCGACCTACTACCGGCAAAAAGGAATTCATTCTAGTGCTAATAGACCAATGGAACGCAGGCGGATTAGTTGTAAAATATTGTTCTGCGGTTCCCTTAAGCCAATCGTTCTGTTCGGGTTTGAGTTTTAACTCTAGATCTTGTTCCAAATAAACGCTTTGGGCCATGGGCTTGCCAAGAGTTCCACTACGTTCCAACCAATTTTGAATGCAAGATGGTAAACTAGAGATATCTTTTTTGCTGATTGGGCGACCTGTAAAATCAGTCGTCTGCTGTAATAGCATTTGGCGTTCTGCAGCTATCCGTTGATTAAAACGATAATTGGCAAAACCAACCACTAAGGGAACTAGTATAAGAATATTGGCTATGGTACCGAATTTGGCATCCGACCAATACATAATAATTAATATTTGGGACATGACAACAGCAATAATTCCGCTTATCAACCAATAATCAGATGAATTTAAATACAGAACAATACTCAAGGCGAAGATTAAAAACACACTCAACCAAATGACACCCATAGGTTTAGAAATTGGTTGGGATAGCGCTTCAAATTCGGCATAACCATAGGCTTTTAAAAAGCCAAAAAGATGGATGAATCCATGAATTCCGAGCAGTATAACAAGAGCAATGCGCATAACAAGGCGTATTGAATTTTTATTCTAAAATGCTATTTAAAAATACGGTTTTTCCTTGACATGAGATGTTTAGACTCAATGCTATTCTTATGTAGTAAAAATGAAAATTATAGTCATGGGCTCAATTAAAGACATGGTTTTTTTCACTATCTTTAGAAGTTTATTTAATCAAAAAAATCAGTGCGTATGTCCTTTTATGCTAAAATTAAATGGGTTCTAGGAATTTTATTAGTTTTTGTTTTGATTGTAGCCACCAATCTCATAGACAGAAATAATTTTGTATTGGTAAGGGATTCCGTACAAACTATCTATGAAGATAGGCTTGTTGTTAAGGATTTGATCTTCAAGATTTCTAAATCTATGCAACAAAAGGAACTGGCCCTTGCTAAAAACGACAGTGCTTTTTTCAAGACAGCTAACACCCAAATTAATGCCAGCATTGAAAACTATATAGACAGGTATGCTGAAACAAAACTCACAGCAGAAGAAAGTAGAGTGTTCAATGATTTAAAAGTCAATATGGATGAACTATTGGATGCAGAAGGGCAATTAATGCAAAATGGTTATGAGAATCCCAGTACGGTTTTAAAGTCTATAGGTACTATAAGGGAAAATCTTGATGACTTATCCGATATTCAATTAAACGAAGGTAGTAGGCAAATGACCATTAGCAAACGAGCTGTAGAGTCGGTAGAATTGTTTACGCAAATGGAGATTTATTTGCTGGTGTTTTTAGCTATAGTCATTCAGATTATAGTCATGTACAATCCGAAAGAAAAAAGTTAGCAGTACTAAGAGAGACTTAGCCTTTTATAAAGTCCTGGTATTCCCTAAAAAAGTCTTCAAATAAGGCCATGTGTGTATTGAAAAACGTCATTACATTTTGCCATGAGCCTTTATTATGAATGGAAACTTTTTGCTCTAAGGGCACGTAAATTCTGGAGATTTCCTTGCCGTTATCTAAATAAAAAGTTTCTTCGTAAATGGCATTGGGTAAAAAATCACTAAGTAGAATAGTTTTCAAGGATAACAGTTTCTCCCAACAGACTATTCTTTGTTCCAAATCGTCTTCAAGATCTAAGGCGACAAGTGCTTTTTTGGTATCGAAATGAAATTTAAAGCTCAAGCCTTTTATTTTGGTGTTATACAATATCCATTTCCTTGGAAAGGACTTCCCAAAACTGGTCCAGAATTCATGACGAAGTTGTCGACTTTCCTCTTTACTGAACATAACTAAATGAAATAAGCGGTAAGAACACCTAAACAAATAGCAACTAGCTTAGTTAGGTTGAACTTATGTCCCTCTCCAGACTCGAACAAAATGGTCGTAGAAATATGAAGAAAAATTCCAATGACCGTAGCGTTGAACAAGCTTATGGTTTCGGGTGAAAGGGTAGTATTATTGGAAACATAAGTACCTAGCGGCGTCATCATTGCAAAGACCAATAAAAAGACTCCAATTTTAAAGGGACTAAACCTAGAATTTATCAAAAATGCCGTAATCAAAGTTGCAATTGGAATTTTATGGACAAACACACCATAAACCATATCATTATGCTGATGAATAGGAAAACCTTCCAAAAAGCTGTGAATGCATAAACTGGTAAAAAGTAGCCATGGAAATTTATTGTCCGTGTCGTGCATATGCACATGGCCATGCTCAGCACCCTTAGAGAATAGTTCTAATATAATTTGCAGTAATATGCCCAACATGATGAACAAGCCAGCTAATTTGGCCTCAATATGGCCATAGACCTCTGGTAATAAATCAAATAAAGTCAAAGCCAAAAGGAAAGCTCCACTAAAGGACAATAATAATTTGGTGCCGTTAGATTTTTGCTTCTTGGTGAGCAGTGCTATACCGATACCCAGAATGACAGCATAAACAGGAAATAAGTACTTGTTCATGGGTGCAATTTACTTAAAAATCATAATCAAGCGCTGCGATGATGTTTTGTCAAAGGGTTCTAGTTTGTAGTTGCCAAAGACATCGAGTAAATGCACATCGGCCTTAGCAAATAAATCTTCAAAATCGTCAAGGGTCAAAGCCTTTACACGTTCTTGAAATGAATACGATTGACCCTTGTCCGTAAAGGAAATATCCTTAATAATATAACCGTCCTCTATACGACGTTCCTGATAAAAATCAATGCCTTCTATAGATTTCGTGTTCTCTGCTACAAGATTGGCCGTAACGTAATCTACGTTCATAAAATCAATAACGCCAAAACCGTGCGTGTTGAGCTCGGTTTTAATAGCCTTAATGGTTTTAAGATTACAAGAGTCATCCTCGAAATACCCGAAGCTGGTAAAGAGATTAAAAACGGCATCAAATTGCTCTGGGTAGGGTTTGGTCATATCATGGACTTCAAAGTGCAGGCTATCGTTTTCATAAGCTTTAGCGGCTGCGATACTTTGTTCAGATAGGTCAATACCCGTAACGTCAAACCCTAAGGTGTTGAGGTAAATAGAATGTCGCCCTCTACCACAGGCTAAGTCCAAAATCTTTCCACCTTCGGGAAGATTGAGATAGCTTGTAAGATTATCCATAAACAGTTGAGCTTCTGTATAATCTCTATCCTTATATAAAATGTGATAATAGGGTGTGTTAAACCAGGAGGCATACCATTGTTGGGTCAATTTCGTCATGCTACTTAATTGTGGTACAAAAATACTGTATTTTTACAACGCATTAGACGGTATACATGGACAATAATTTCAAAATGGTGGCCAAGACCTTGTTTGGGTTTGAAGATATTCTTGCCAAAGAATTAACGCAGCTTGGCGCCATGGACGTAAAAAAAGGGGTACGCAACGTAAGTTTTGTTGGTGACAAAGGCTTTATGTATAAAACCAATATGGGTTTGCGTACAGCCATAAAAATATTAAAGCCCATTGCAGATTTTAGGGTACACCGAGAAGAGGACCTTTATAAAAATATAAAACAACTACCTTGGGAAGACTACTTAAGTTCCTCTGGAACTATAGCGGTGGATGCTACGGTACATCATAGTATTTTTACACATACCAAATATACAGCTCTGAAGGCTAAGGATGCTATTGTCGATAGGTTTAGAGAAAATACTGGAGAGCGCCCAAATGTGGACTTACGTTTTCCAGATCTTAAGATAAATGTGCACATTGACCGCAAGCATTGTACGGTATCCCTAGATACCTCTGGAGAATCCTTGCACAAGCGTGGTTATAAAACAGCTACTAATATTGCGCCAATAAACGAAGTTTTAGCGGCTGGATTAATTCTTATGAGTGGATGGGACGGTCAGTGCGATTTCATGGACCCTATGTGCGGTAGTGGAACTATTTTGGCTGAAGCAGCCATGATTGCCTGTAATATTCCGCCCAATTTAATGCGAAAGGAGTTTGCCTTTGAGCGTTGGAGCGATTGGGATGTGGACCTTTTTGAAAAAATTGAAGAATCGCTTCTAAACAAGACAAGGGATTTCCACTATAAGATTTTGGGCTATGACAAATCACCATCGGCAGTGAGAAAAGCAAAGGATAATATTAAAAATGCGCATTTAGAAGAGTTTATTACCATCAAGCACGAGGACTTCTTTAAAACCCAAAAGGCAGGGACAGACAAATTGCACATGGTATTCAATCCCCCTTATGGTGAACGCTTGGAGAACCTTAATGTAGAGGAATTCTATGGTCAGATAGGTACAACCTTAAAGCACGGCTATCCCAATACAAATGCTTGGCTCATTACGTCTAACCTTGAAGCGCTAAAATACATAGGTCTTAGGCCTTCAAGAAAGATAAAGGTGTTTAATGCTAAGCTAGAATCCCGTTTCGTTAAATTCGAAATGTATGAAGGTAGCCGCAAAGCTAAAAAGCAAAAAGCTTAAAATATTTTATCGTCGTCAGGGTTTTTCTGTACCTGGGTTTTAGGATAGGTCTCAAACAAATCTTTTACCAAATTAGTGATATAAGGCTTTAATTGATTTTTCGGTTGACTTAGATCACAAATAACAGAGGCATGCCACAAGACGATATTCGATTTAAAATCGGCAACATAGACCACTAGGGTTTCTTCTTCATAAGTCTTTTGGTGGATGGTACAATTTTCCCAATATTCCAAATCCTTGGAGTGTTCACAATTTTGAAATTGGGCCGTCTGCTCACTAATCAAAATTCGGAAACCAGCTTGCAGTTGAGGGTCAAATACATTGGTGCGGTGTCCTGTAAGTTCCATTTCTTTCTCAACAGCATCGCCTATAATTTGTCGAGTTTCTTCACTGTCTAATTTGGGGTGTTTGTCGTGCTCAACAAAAAAATCATCCATGCACAGTACAAAGGTGTCATATTGATTAAAGTCCACGTCCATGTTATAATCATAAATAACTTCGTTAGTGGAGGCACAGTTCATAAGGAATAGGAGTAGAAGAGCAGAAATTACAGTATTAACTTTCATGACACTTTATTTTTATAATGTCATTAAATGTCGGCATTATTAGAAAGAATAACTATGACAAATGTCATTTGGTTATTCTTGTACACTCTGCTTTCTTACAATCCAAAGGTCTTGTGGTACCCAATCCTTGGTATCTGAGGTTAGCTCTAGGTGTTCCAATATGGTCACATCTTTGAAGAGGTTGTACATAAAGGCCTTAGGTTGAAACGCACAGTACATACGGTGGCCTTCTTTTACTGTTCCTCTTACGACAAGTTGCCCTTTGTTATAGGCGTTTAATTCTTTCTGTTCTAGTTTTACCTTGTAATTATCGCCATGGGTGGTAAGTAGCAAAATGCCATTTGGTTTGAGTATACGATGCAGTTCTTTAAACCAGTTGAAGTGCATCTCTTCGGAAAGATGTGTTAATATGGATATTCCATAAATGGCATCTATGGAATTATCTGGGTAGGGTAGTTGTGCTTCTAAAGGGTTGCAGTTAAATGCGACATTTGAAATGTTTTCTTTGCACCAAGCTATTGATTTTGCATTGTAATCGGTACCAAAGAATGTACAGTTTTCACCTATAACATTTGGCATATGGCGAATGATCCGTCCAGGACCGCAGCCCCAATCCAAAACCGCTTGCCCTTTTAAGCTTGTGTGTTTTTTTAGATGGTCTTTGATCCAAATGGCCATGTTGCGTCCACCATGGTAATATTTATCGTAATCTAATCCAAACGATTCGTACATAAGATAATCTGGTGGCAGAGCTATATCAGGATGCTTCGTTCTAAAAACCTTATTTTTAGAGTAGTTTTTCCATTTAAACACATAAAATCGAAGCCAGTCTACAAGGTAGATTAATCCAAGTCGTCTAAGTATGTTAGAAAGTTGTGCTTTTACCATTTAAGCGTCCAATGCTGGTACTAAATTAAAGGTCTAAATATAGGAATTAAAGTGTTGGTATTATAAGAGCATCAAGCTGTAATTGATAGTCGTGCCTAAGGTCTTCGTGCAAGGCTTTTATTTTCTTTTCTATGGCGAGGCACTGTCGTTGGTAGAGGTTGTGAAGAGTTTTATTCCGATGGATATTAGGTCTTAAAGCATTTAGCTTCTCACAAAAATAAAGGAGCAGTTCTACCTCGGTCGATTTATGGTTAGAATATCTTGAGTAGGTGCGAACTTGCCTTAGGATTTTTCGTATGGTCTTCTTCATGTAGAAATAACTATCGGTATTCATACCTTCAAATTGTTCGTCGAGGGTGTCTTTAACGCTTGCTATATAGCTATCTTCGTGATGGGCTTCAAAGAGTAGATAGGTCATTAGTGCTTTGTTTTCCTTTTTAAATTTCCCTAGACGCAGACATAATTCCAATAGGTCTTCACGTGGTAAGTCTTGTAATTCTTTTCGTATGGTGACGATTGAGGCGTTCTTCATGGTCAGTTTATAAGTTTGTGCTATAAATTTAAGGCTTTTAGGACAGCTTTCTTATAGGTTTGTCCCACCGGAACGTTCAGGTCGCCTATGCTAATCTGGTTGCCAACAAGTTGGCTCATGTGATTGAGATTAATGGAAAAGGATTTATGCACGCGTAAAAAATTATCGGGTAAGCGCTCAAGAAATTTACCAAAGGTGCTGTGCGTAACTACCGTTCGGTTGGTGGTATGCACTTTTACATAATCGCCTAAGGCTTCAACAAACAATATGGTATCCACCGCTATCTTGTGCAGGGCTTTATTTTCTTTTAGAACTAAAAACCCAGCATCCACTTGCTTGTCACTTTTTAGGGCAAGCACTTTATGTACTGCTGTTAGAAAACGCTCATAGGCAATGGGCTTCAAGAGGTAATCAACCGCATTTACTTCAAAACCGTCTACGGCGTATTGCGGATAAGCCGTTGTAAAAATTACCTTGGGAGGATGCGTAAGACCCTTGTAAAAATCAAGTCCTGATTGCTGTGGCATGTTTATATCCAGGAACAATAAGTCCACTCCGGGATTAAGCTGTAAATACTTAAATGCTTCAGCAGCATTATTGCAAATTTTTTCCAGGGCCAATACCTCGGTGTCATCGATGAAGCGTTGCAAAACGCGCTGTGATGATACTTCATCATCTACTATGATGCAAGATATGGTGTTATTTGAGTTCATGTTCTAAAATCAAAGTTACAATAAAGCGTCCATCCTTGGTCTCAACCTCCAAGCGGTGCGCATTGGGATAGACCAACTCTAAATTGTGCTTAAGGTTGTCTAGACCTACACCAGAGTATTTATCGTCAATGGCATTTTTAGCGTTTAAAATAGGATTTGAAATTTGAAAGAAAAACCGATTCTCTTCTTGATGCAAACGGATTTCAATCGGAGCCGTATCCTCTCCAGAAATGGTACCGTGTTTATAGCTGTTTTCAAGTAGTGGCAGCAATAGCATAGGGTAAATCTTAAAACTTTCATTAGTGATGGAAATGTCAAGTTCTGTAGGCTCTTTGGTAGAAATACGATGTTGCTGAAATGCAATATAATTTTTGAGCAAGGCTACTTCTTCTTTTAAGGTAACACCGTCTGAAGAACTATCATAAATGACATAGCGTAATATATCTGAAAGTTCAACAATGGCTTTTGTGGTGTTTTCCCTTTTGTCTAGGGCCAAAGCATATATGACGTTAAGTGAATTAAAAAGAAAATGAGGGTTGATTTGAGCCCGAAGCGCAGAGAGTTGGGTCTCAAACTGCAGACTCCTCATTTTTAAAAGTTTGTTCTGGCTGCTATTAAAGTAAAACCAATCTTCGCCTAATTTTAATAGGGTAGTGCTCACCAAAAAAATAGATATGACAATAATCAAAGTATTGCTCGTGAGATATGAAATGAAAAAATAGGATGGAAAAAAGGTGTTCAATAAGGGTTCAAAAAAGAAATAGATAAAAGCTCCAAAGACCACGGCATTTAGCAAAAAGGCTATAATATAAGCTACATACTTTTCCTTCTTAAGAAATCTCGGAATGAGTACATAAAAATTGACACAAACCGGGACAGCAATCAAAACTAAAAAACTCAGCGTATAGAGAACGTCTATAAATTCAGGAATCTTGCCCTTGGAGAAAATGAAAATCAAAATACCAAAAGCCAATGTCCACAGCACACCATGAAACAAAAGTGGTCTGTGGACATGTCCTGTCTTTAAAATACTATTAAGATTAAGGCTTGGCATTTACTCGCGTTAAGGTTTTTGTAGTATCTGTGTCCCATTTGTCTTCAAGGTCTGAAGCCATGAATTTTTCTAAAAAACGATAGAGTTCCTTGCTGCTAGCCGTAAGTACAAAATCTTCATCGATGCCGGTGATTTCGTGTTTGATCCGTATTTTTCCCTGTTCTAGCAACTTGCTTACCACAGATTGGTCTAACCATTTTAGCTTAACGCTACCATTGTCCTGAAAGTCCACATAAGCCGTGGAATGCGTCTTTAAGAGATGTTGTGCAGCTAATGCATTCAATTCTTCAGATTGATACTCTATGGGCGTAAAATCCAAGAATAAATGGTCACCAACCATAAATGGCATGGCAATAAATTGGCCCTCCTTATCTGCTTTTGTGTAGACCACAAAATAAGACTCCTTATAGGTATTGTAAGCCTTTAATTCATCCTCAGATAGTTTGGCCTCGTCTTTATTTTCTTCTTTCCACGTCTCTTTAAAGGAGGTTATTTTCCAGGTGCTGGTTTTACCCGTGGTCCAGTCACCTAATAGCCTTTCATCAAACTTGATGTACTCTGTAAGATAAAAGGGCTTTAAGGATTTAACAATACACGAACTAAACAGTAACAGGGCAAAAATTAAAATAACAGATTTCGCTTTCATAATATTAAATTTTAAATGCGATGCTAAACTCAGAAATTACAAGCCGTTGGTCAATAAATTTCGACAAACACGTCTCTGCTCATGTCAAACACTGTAATGGATTCAGCTTAGCCAAAACATTTAAAGGGTATAATGGGTTCTAATATGTTTTCTTACTTTAAAGAGCCTGTAAAGGCCAATGACAAGGATGATTATAGAGGCTACAACAAGCGCTATTCCAAAAGATTTTAGATCTTCGAAAAACTTTAGTTTCAATAGGGTTACACCTGTTCCAAGCATCACTAAAAAGGTCCTGAAATAGGCAAGGAATGTGCGTTCATTGGCAAGCTTGGTGCGCTCAATGGCCAACCAATCCCTTGTAATTAGAGGTGAACTATACTTAGAATCTGACATAAGTATTACGAATTATGGTTTTCTGTTTAAAGATAGTAGAAAATAGCTTTGTAGCCCTTTAAGGCTTTACTTAATGAGGCTTGATTATAAT
>CAZGDG010000022.1:0-36581 GCA_964524415.1 uncultured Flavobacteriaceae bacterium | reverse complement strand
GCTATCATCCCAAACAGGTTGAAAACCAGTTTCAGCAATGTAATCAATAGTTTTTCCTTTAATTTTTACCGAGTTTGTGGTGATATAAGCAGTGTCAATTGGGATTTGAAGATTTTGCCCAGTACATATCACGATTGTCAATAAAAATAAAAGTGTAGTCAATTTTTTCATAGTCAATTAAATTAAGGTTAAAGATACAGTCTAAGTCTTAAAACCCCTCAAAAACTCCTAAACCAAAAAGTGCAAAATCATATTTTACGGGATCTAAGGGGTCAAGTCGTCTCAGGTTTTTATCCAATTCCTGTAACGCCTTAGCATCATTTTGTTTTCGTTTTAAAAGCCCTAGTTTTCTAGCTACATTACCAGAATGAACATCTAAAGGACAACTGAGCTGCGATGGCGATAGGCTTTTCCAAATGCCAAAATCCACGCCAGCATTATCGTTTCTAACCATCCAACGTAGGTACATGTTAAGGCGCTTAGCTGCTGAATTTTTGAGAGGGTCTGAAACATGTTTAGTGCTTCGTTTTAAATGGTCAATTTCAAAAAAAGCCGATTTAAAATTATGGATACTGCGTTGCAGTGACTGTTTCTCGGCATATTTGGCGAAAATTTGTTCCAGTCCGCCGTGATGGGTATAAATGTGATTCAAACATTTAATAAATTGAATAAAATCCTGTCCATTAAAAGTTCTGTGCACAAAGCTTTCGAGTTGGTCTAAGTCTGTAGACTTATGATTGATCACGAAGTCGTACGGAGCATTATCTAGAAGCAGCATCATTTTTTGGGCGTTATTGATGATGCTCTTGCGGTTTCCCCATGCGATGGTCGCGGTAAGAAAACCTGATATTTCAATATCCTCTTTTTTTGAAAATTGATGTGGGATTTGAATAGGGTCGCTGTCCAAAAACTTTGGATTGTTGTAAAGGTCTACTTTACTGTCTAAAAATTCTTTAAGTTCTGATTTGTTAAGCTTCAAAAACGGTTCCTTTTGTAGAGCCTTAGATAATGGCAATCATGCTAATTTCTACATTGACGTATTTAGGGAGATTAGCCACTTCTACTGTTTCCCTAGCAGGAGCGGTTTCTTCATTAAAATAGGTTGCATACACAGCATTAATTCTTGAAAAATTTTCCATATCACTAATAAAAATGGAAGTCTTTACAACATTTTCAAAGGTCATTCCAGCCTCAAACAAGACTGCTTTAAGGTTCTCCATAACCTGCTTAGTTTCTTGTTCTATAGTGGCATTTACCAATTCACCCGTTTCAGGATGTAATGCAATTTGTCCAGAAGTATATAAGGTATTCCCTGTTAAGACGGCCTGATTGTAAGGGCCAATTGGAACAGGTGCTTTTGAAGTTGTGATTATACGTTTCATCTATTGGATATTTTATTCTCAAAAATAATTAAAAAGGTGCGATAACACGATGTTAAGTAAATTGCCTAATTACCCAACTGTAAATCGGGCTGACGTCTTTGGTCGTATTTTAAGTCTTTTAGAAGGTTAGAGCGAATACCAATAAAGAAGTTCCACGACCTTCGGTTGCCTGTTGGTATCCAAGTAAAATTCATACGCCAACTAAGTAAGTCCCGTTCAAAGCGCAATTGGGTAAAGGTAAATCCTTTGTTTAGAAAGTCGTAACCAGAGGAAACGCCGACGGTCCAACGTGGTGAGAGCTCAATATCCCCAGAAAACATTAAGGAATGTGAGGCAATTTCGTTTTGCCGTCGCGTATTGGCATAATTTACGGCATAGGCCAATCGTAAATTCCAAGGTATTTTGTAGGTGTAAAGTTCAGATTGCGTTTCCTCGGTTTCTTCCCTATCGGAATCTGTGAGGCGTTTATCAGCAAAATCTTCGGTCTTACCAAATAAACCGTCTACGCGCGAATTGGACAAGGCCGCCTGTTCTTGGTTAATGTCTTCATCAATATCACCACCTTTTCCAGAGAATGTATCGTTAGAAAGTGTATAGCTGACATTTAAATTTGCAGAGGTTAACCTAAAGAGGCTACCACCATTATCTGCGTTAAATGTGTTTATGATGTTATTATTGCTGTCTAAGGCATAAGGATTCAGGGTCATGCCAAAGTTGATATTCATTTGTTTGTTGAGGATTTGAGTTCCACCATTAATAGTTACAGGACTCCAATTAAGAGAGTCTGCAGCAATGTCATAAGCAGTGCTTATATTAAGGTTATTCAACAAAAATATTTTTTTAGGTTCTGTGTCCGTTGAGTCCTTTGACCTAACTTTTGCCTCGATATTATTTCCTATCCCAATGCCTATACTACTAGAAAAGCGGTTACCTGGCCTGCCAAATATTGAGTTTTCAAAGCGTGTATACTCTTCTGTCGTAGTACCATTAGCATCAATGACTTCATATGTTTCATAGTATTGATCAAAAGCTGGAGTGATATTATAGCTTAAATTTGGCCTAATAACATGCCTTATGGCTTTTATTTTAGGATCTTTGCCTTCCTTTTCAAAATTAAATAAGCCATAGAGGGTTGTACCTATACTTGCTCCTGCATTGTAAGTGAGAAATCTGTCAAAACCACTTTGGTCTAACGTGACCACTTCATCCAAGCCTTGGTCGTAAAATCGTCTTATGGTATTAAGGGTCCATGTTTCTTGCAAATTAGCACTTGCACTAACGCTAAAGTGATTAAATACTTTAAAGTTGGTTGTTATAGGAATGCTATGTTGCATTCCTGCCAAGGCATCATCAAACATTTCAGCTTTACCAAAAATGGAATCTGTAGTTTCAATACGATACTCACCTCTTGTGTTGACTTGGAAGTTGATATTCTGAATGGCTCCTTTCTTTACACCAGTCTTTGGTTCAAAAGGGAAAATCCTTGTCATGGAAGCTTGGAGCGTAGGCAGTGTTAAATTGATGGCTTGGGTATTGGTATTTTGGGTGTGGGTTGCTGTTAAATTCAGATTTACCTGTGGTTCGCCTTGAAACGTTTTGGAATATGATACCGAAGATGCCAAGGTATTATTAAGAAAATTGGCTTGGTTAACTTGGTTGATGGACTGTTGAAAATATTGGCTACTTCCAAGGTTTACCGATGCCGAAAACCTAGAGTTCGGATTGGCTTTAGCGTCCTGGGTGTGCGACCAGCGAATATTGTAAATGGTGGTCTGGGCAAAATCGGGAAACCCACGTTCGCTATTCAGTAAATTTTCATATCTAAAACTCAATAAGCCTCTATATCTATAGCGCTTGGCATAATTGCTTTCTATTCTAAGACCATAACTGCCATTGGTGTAGTAATCTCCAAGAACTGCCAAATCAACATAATCGCTTATGGCAAAATAGTATCCTCCATTTTGTAAAAAATAACCTCTGTCATTTCCTGTATCCTCTCCAAAGGATGGAAAAATAATTCCAGAGGTTTGCTTTTTTGTTAGAGGAAAAAACGCGAATGGTAATGCAATAGGTGTGGGCACACCGTAAATTTCCATATAGGTTGGACCAACCACGATTTTCTTATCAGGAACCATTTTCAACTTAGAGGTGATAAACTGGTACTCTGGGTCATCCATGTTTTCTGCAGTGGTAAAGCGAGCATTGGCCATGAAATAGGTAGAATCGTTTTCTCGTTTGGTATTGGGTGCAAAAACATTAAAACCTTGCTGTTCCGTTCTAGAATTAAAAACGACCGCTTTTTTGGTTTCGGTATTAAAAATGATGGAATCTGGTTCAATAACATTGGCACCCTGCGTAAATACGGGTGCTTGCGAGTAACCGGTTGAGTCTTTAAGACGGCCAGCATAAATGGTGTTTTTACTGTAGTCAATGGTAATCTGTCCCGCAGTAATCTCCATATCTTGATACTTCACAACAGCTTGGTTGAAAAGGTAAATCTTTTGTTTTTTTTGATTTATGGAAACGTAGTCCTTGGCCTTATATGTAACGATGTCTTCTAAAAACTCTGTTTTTTGCAGACTGTCTGTTTTAACAGAATCTACAAGCTTAGTATTTACGGGTTTTCCGAGCAATGAATCTACAGCTACGGCAACGGTATCTTTAACGTTTTCAGCTGGAATAGGTTTGGACTGCTCTGGGAGTTCTTGTGCCAAGCCCAAAGTGTTGATAAACATTGTAAAACTCAACGCAAAAAGTATGTTTAGGCTGTTTGTACGCAATCCTATTAAATGTATTTTTGTAAATGTATGGCTCGGTTTTTGAAACCCCAAAAGTACAGATATTTTTTTGTGTTTAATGGATTTATTATTCAAAGTTAAAAATAACAAGACCTCTGTGTCGTTAAAGGATAACATTGCTTTTCAACCCTATAAAACTTCTATGCAAACGAAGGTAAAATCTATTCTAGTATTTTGGGTGTTTGTATTTATGGGATATTTAACACCTAATGCCTCATTGCTGGCACAAAATGACAAGTTCATCGTCGTGTTGGATGCTGGTCATGGTGGAGGAGACCCTGGTAACGTTGGTAATGGATACAAGGAGAAACATATTGCGCTTAAAGTGGCTTTGGAAGTAGGTAAGGAGCTCGAAAAAAACCCAGATATAAAGGTAATTTACACTAGGAAAACAGATGTTTTTGTAGAACTATACAAGCGCGCTGATATTGCCAACAAAGCTGATGCCGATTTGTTCATCTCCATTCACTGTAATTCTGTTGGTAATCCACATCCTCACGGCACAGAAACTTGGGTGCTCGGTGAGAAAAACACAGGACGAAATTTTGAGGTAGCCAAGAAAGAAAATGAAGTTATTTTTCTAGAGGAGAATTACGAAGAAAATTATTCTGGATTTGACCCAAGTTCTCCAGAATCTACAATTGCCATTGGTATTGAACAAGAAGTTTATGTAGAGCAGAGCATCTTATTGGCAAGAAAAATTGAGAATAACTTCGTTGATAAAGCGAAACGAAAAAGTCGTGGGCTTAAGCAGCATAGTCTTTTGGTCATTAGAAATACTTATATGCCAAGCATTCTTGTAGAATTAGGTTTTTTAACCAATAAAAGCGAAGGTGCCTTTTTAAATTCAAAACGAGGACAATCCATTATGGCCAAGGCCATACGTGATGCCGTTTTAGATTATAAGGCAGAATTAGATCAAAATATTGGGACCAACCTTATTGGACCTGGTGCTAAAGCCTCTGATGGCTTAGATGAGTCTTCCAACATTTATAAAGACATTACCTTTAAGGTTCAGATTGCCGCTAGCTCTAAAGATTTGGCCACAAAACCCTATAATTTCAAAGGGCTCAACGATATATCTAAATTAAAATCGGGATCGCTTTACAAATATTATTTTGGGAGTACATCGGATTATGCTGAAATACTCCGGCTTCAAGAACAAGCCAAAAATAGTGGTTATGGATCTAGCTTTGTCGTGGCCTTCAAAAATGGTGAACAAATTAATCTCTCTGAAGCCCTTAAAAACACGGCTAATAAATAAGTGCTCTACACATCAAAGGAATTAAAATTTATTCCTAATTTTGTTTTTAACCAAAGCGCAAACGATTGAAAATTTCAAGAGAAGTTAAAACGGCAGTATTGGTACTTTCTGGTATTGCTCTCTTCGTATATCTTTTTTCATATCTCAAGGGAGAAGATCTATTCACAAATACAGATACCTATTACACGGAATTTGATTACAATGCTTTAAGCATGTCTTCTTCCGTAACCATAAAAGGAAATAAGGTTGGGAAAGTTGAGGATATAAAATATGACTTTAAAACGGGCAAAACCATTGTTTCTTTTTCAGTAAATCCGCAATTGGAATTTTCTAAGAATAGCATCGTAAGACTTTATGAAACGGGAATAATGGGAGGTAACGCCCTTGCGCTTGTTAGTGTAAATGATGGTGAAATTGCCAAACCAGGTGACTTTATACAATCTGAAGTCCAACCTGGCTTGATTACCTCATTGAGAAAGAATTTTTCGGGATTAAGTTCAGATTTAGACAGCACCATAAGAACGGCGGATACCCTTATGACCAACATTAACGAAATGGTTGAAGACGAGTCAAGCGAAGGGATAAAGGCCACTATAGCTGAATTAAACACAACATTAAGGGCTTTTAAAAGTCTATCAGGTACCATTGAAGGCATGGTTAAGCAAAACGAAAACAAAATTGCAGTACTGCTGGAAAACTTCGAGCAAACAAGTGCCAATCTCAATGCGCTGTCCGTAGAATTAAAGGAAGCTGGTTTATCCAATACTTTGGCCAATGTAGATAACACCTTACTATCTCTTCAGGAAACACTATCTAAACTAGATAATCCAACTGGAACGGTGGGTAAACTTCTTAACGATGATGCTTTGTACAATAACTTGGAGTCGGCAACCAAGGAATTAGAACTTCTCTTGTTAGACATAAAGTTACATCCGGCCCGCTACAGAAGGATTTTATCTAAAAAAGAAATACCTTACGAAAAGCCCACGGAAGACCAAATGAATTAGATTTTCAATATGGAATATTTACCAAATATACTATTTGCAATAGCCCTAATAGCTGGCATAGGATACTTTGCTAGAAATGTTAAAAAGCTAATTAGAAACATTAAACTAGGCCGCGATGTTGATGCAAGCGATAACAAAGCACAACGTTGGCGTAATATGGCTCGTATTGCCTTGGGGCAAAGTAAAATGGTAAGAAGACCTATTGCTGGCTTGCTGCACGTTGTGGTTTACGTTGGCTTTGTCATCATAAATATTGAAGTATTGGAAATTATACTCGATGGACTTTTTGGAACACATCGTTTGTTCTTGGACATTATAGGCGAACAAGTTTATGGTTTTTTAATAGGAACGTTTGAAATTTTAGCTGTTTTGGTGCTTATCACGGTAGTTGTATTCTGGATGCGTCGAAATGTGATTAAGCTCAAACGGTTTTTGAGTGCCGAAATGAAAGGTTGGCCCAAAAACGATGGTAATATTATTCTTTATTTTGAAGTCGTACTGATGTGCCTTTTTCTAACGATGAACGCTACTGATGTGCCATTTCAAGAATTGAATTCAGGTAACGTTATCTCTCAATTTATAGCACCATGGTTTGAAGGAATTAACGAAAATACACTTCATATCATTGAGCGCACAGCGTGGTGGCTTCATATTTTGGGTATTCTGGTGTTTTTGAATTACCTCTACTTCTCGAAACACCTACATATATTATTGGCATTCCCAAATACCTACTTCGGAAACCTAAATCCTAAAGGTCAGTTCAACAATCTAGAAGCTGTTACTAAGGAAGTTAAACTAATGATGGACCCAAATGCCGATCCATTTGCAGCTCCAGCTGAAGGAGAGGATGATGAAGAACCTGCAAAGTTTGGTGCTAGCGATGTGATGGATTTAAATCGTATTCAACTTCTAAATGCTTATACCTGTACTGAATGTGGACGTTGTACAAGTGAATGTCCGGCGAATCAAACAGGTAAAAAACTCTCGCCTCGAAAAATAATGATGGATACGAGAGATCGGTTGGAAGAAGTGGGTAAGAACATAGATGCAAATAAGGGTGAATTTAAAGACGATGGTAAGCAATTGCTCAATGATTATATCACTGCAGAGGAGCTTTGGGCCTGTACGAGTTGTAATGCTTGTGTAGAAGCCTGTCCTGTTAGTATTGACCCCTTGTCTATCATTATGGATATGCGTCGATACCTCGTTATGGAACAGAGTGCGGCACCTATGGAATTGAACAATATGATGACAAATATTGAAAATAATGGTGCGCCTTGGCCATACAATCAAATGGATCGATTAAACTGGGCAAACGAATAAAATAACCTAATCAAAACAGTACTATGAGCGAGCAAATAAAAGTGCCAACTATGGCAGAATGCATGGCAGAAGGAAAACAACCAGAAGTATTATTTTGGGTTGGCTGTGCCGGAAGTTTTGATGACAGAGCTAAAAAAATCACAAAAGCCTTCGTAAAATTATTAAATAAATCTAACGTAGATTTTGCGGTATTAGGTGCAGAGGAGAGCTGTACTGGCGATCCAGCGAAACGCGCAGGAAATGAATTTTTGTTTCAGATGCAAGCCGTGACTAACATCGAAGTTCTTAATGCTTACGAGGTAAAGAAAATAGTAACGACGTGTCCGCATTGTTTCAATACCTTAAAGAATGAATATCCATCCCTTGGCGGAAACTACAAGGTAGTACATCATACCCAATTTTTAAGAGATTTATTAAATGAAGGTCGCTTATCCATTGAAGGAGGGCAATTTAAAGGAAAACGTATTACTTTTCACGATCCATGCTATTTAGGTCGCGCAAATAATGTGTACGAAGCTCCTCGCGACCTCATTCGTAAACTGGATGCAGAATTGGTTGAAATGAAAAGTTGCAAGAGCAGAGGTCTTTGCTGTGGTGCTGGTGGAGCTCAGATGTTTAAAGATGCTGAGCCTGGTAATAAGGAAGTGAATATTGAACGTACAGAGCAAGCTTTAGATACCAAGCCAGAGATTATAGCAGCAGGATGCCCATTTTGCAATACCATGATGACCGATGGTGTAAAAAATAAAGAAAAAGAAGGCAAAATCGCTGTAATGGATGTGGCAGAACTTATAGCAAACGCAGAGGACTTATAGTGGAAACCTCAGAAAAGAGAGCGATTTTGGTTTCTGCTCTCAAAAACGGAATATTTTGGTCCGTTGTATTATTGGTACTCACATATTTTAGAAACGGACTTTTAAACTGGAATTTCTTTCCGCTTTGGTTTCTGTTCTTTGCGGCTACTGGAGCGATTCGACGTTATTATCTCATCAAAAAAAGGAAATAAATGTTTACTAATGATCAAATAGATGTTGGTGCTTTGCCGCAACTTAAGGATTTAAATCTAAAGCCTATTGATTCTAAGTACTTATATATTATCCTTATTAACATCCTTTCGGTATTTTTTAGTCTCCTTGGAGGGTTATTTATAGCGCGCTCGATTTCAAATGATCAAGGCTTTAGGTCTTTTGCTTTGATCTTATTGGTTATCATTGGTCTTGTAGGCGTTATGAGTCTCACCATATATTATCTTGGTTTTAAAAATCGCAAGTATGCCATAAGAGAGCAGGATATGACCTATACACAGGGTTACATCGTAACAAAGATGGTTACATTGCCGTACAATAGAATTCAACATTTAGAAATAAGGCGCTCGTTTTTATCTCGGAAATTGGGCTTGTCTACCTTAAAAATCTACTCGGCAGGTGAGTCTGGAGGAGACCTATCCATAAAGGGTTTGCCTAAAGATGTTGCTGAAAGGCAATATGCCTATTTAACGCAAATCATTAATGAGCGAGTTTAATTTTGAAAATCCTTCCCGTCAGTCTGCCAAAGGAATTTTGGTCATTTTTGGGGTAAGTGTTTTTAAGGTAGGTAAAGGTATTGTCATTGCAGGTGCTGCACTGGTCTTAAAATATTTACAATCAGGAAAAGGACCAGATCTTACACAACCGATATTTATAATTTCAGTTTTGGCCATTGCGATTTTCTTTTTAATCATAGCAATCCTGCGATACCTTAACTTTAAGTTTTTTCTAAAAGAGGATTATTTTTTCCTTCAAAAAGGCATCATTAACAAAGAAGAGATTTCAGTATCCTTTGGGCGGATTCAAAATGTTTACATCAAACAAAACCTGCTACAGCAACTTATCAACGTGGTATCATTAGCCATAGAAACCGCTGGTGACGATAAGACCGAAATAGAAATAACCGCTTTGTCCAAAACCAAGGCAATGGCTCTCAAGTCGAAATTGCTTGCAGAGGTAAAGGCACAAAACACCAACAGCGATGGTTTAGATGCTGCCGAAACAGAAGAACTATATTTTAAGGCATCAGTTAAAAAACTGCTTTTAGAGGGTATGAGTGAAAATCATCTAAAAAGTTTTGTGCTGATTTTTGCTTTTTTAGTTGGGATATATCAAGATATCAAGGAGTTTGTGAATAGTGTAGAGTTTGCAGAGCGTTTTAGGGGATGGTTTCAACTAAATAGTGAATCTGTCATGACCTTATTGTTATTCAATATTTCCTTGGTTGGTGCCCTTTTGGTAGTTTCCTTTTTCTTTTCCATGATTAGAATGTTTGTGCAGAATTTTGATTTAACGGTTATAAGAAAACCGAAAGGGTTGGAAATTTCAAAGGGATTGTTCAATAAAATAAGTCTAAGCTTAACCTCAAGTCGTATCCAGACGACTACTGTATCAACAAATAGATTAAAAAAGGCTTTAGGGCTTTACAAGCTTGCATTTACACAAGCGATGGCCAACAAAAAGCAGCAGCTTAGTTTTAGTGTGGTTGGTTTAAATCGTAATCAAATCTACGAACTGCTAGAGCAATTTTACCCTAAAGTCTTAGATAAGATAACAAAGCATAAACCCAATATTTATATAGTTTACAGAAGATTGTGGATGAATGCCTGGTTATTGATTGTGATTAATATTGGTCTTTATTTCCTTCCTATGGAGTTTTTGCTCCTCAATATTCTATTTGTGCTTTATATAGGGTTTAATACCTATTTCATGTACAAGAAAACCTATTACCATGTGGATGAGAATTATATCGTATTAGGTGGTGGCGGACTCATAGATACCTTCTCTAAGTATTTGGAAATCCATAAAGCTCAGGCCGTAGAAATTACGCAAACCATATTTCAAAAAAGAAGGAAGTTAGCGTCATTAACTGTACATTCTGCGTCTAAATCAATAACTATTCCTCACATTGAAAAAACGGAAGCTTTAGTCATTTCAAATTTTATTCTTTATTTGGTGGAGTCTCAAAATAAAGATTGGATGTAAATCTTTATTTTTACCATGAATTTTGAATAGCGACCTATGTTAGTTGATTTTGAAAAATTACCTCTAGAATCTAGAGTGTGGATATACCAGTGCAACCGTTCATTTAGTGATGATGAGATTGTAGAGATACAGGCTCAACTAGATGATTTTATAACCTCTTGGACAGCCCATGGCAAGGGATTGGAGTCTGGCTATAAGATTGTTTATAAGCGTTTTATAGTTATTGCATTAAATGAAAATTTAAACAGCGCAACAGGTTGCTCAATTGATGCCTCGGTTCGTTTTATTCAAGGTCTGGAAGAGAAATACAATGTAGATTTGATGGATAAAATGAATGTGTCCTATAAACAAGGTGACTTTATTGCCTACAAGCCATTAAAGGATTTCAGAAAAATGGCTCGCGATAAGGCTGTTTCAAGAAACACCATAGTATTTAATAATCTTGTCACCAATATTGCCGAGTTTAACGAAAACTGGGAAGTTCCTGCCAGTGATAGTTGGCATAATCGATTTTTAAATTAAGTTGAAACAGGCTGGTATAATCAATATACAGTTATAAACCTCTAAGATTGGGAACAGATATTTTTTTACTAAATATTTCAGGTCAGGATAAACCTGGACTTACGTCAGGTTTAACAAGTGTATTGGCGCAATATGGTGCTAAAGTTCTTGATATAGGTCAAGCCAATATCCACGATACCCTATCATTAGGAATACTCTTTGAAATCAAGTCGGGTAAAAAAGCGGCTTCAGTACTTAAGGATTTATTGTTTAAAGCCTATGAACTTGGCATAACGGCCAAATTCACGCCGATTACCCTTGAGGACTATGAAGATTGGGTAAATCTTCAAGGTAAAGATCGTTATATCATTACTATTTTGGGAGATCGCCTTACGGCAGAGCAAATTTCTGAAGTCACCAAAGTAGTTTCAGAAAAGAATCTCAATATCGATTCCATAAAGCGGCTAACAGGCCGACTTTCCTTAACGAAACCTGTGGAGTATCCAAGAGCTTCAATTCAATTGTCAATTCGTGGAAAAATAGATAACAAGTCGTCTTTTACAGAACGATTTGTGCAAATCTCTAAGGAACTCGATGTTGATATTGCCTTTCAAGAAGATAATATCTTTAGAAGAAATAGACGCTTGGTTTGTTTTGATATGGATTCTACCCTAATTCAGACAGAAGTAATTGATGAGTTGGCAGAACTAGCTGGCGTAGGTAAGGAAGTTAAGGAGATTACGGAATTGGCCATGCAAGGCGAAATAGATTTTAATGAAAGCTTTAAAAGACGGATGAAGCTCCTTAAAGGTCTTAGTGAGGAGGCTTTGTATCAGGTAGCCGTTAACCTACCCATTACAAAAGGAGCACGACGCCTTATAGATACCTTGCATAATTATGGCTTTAAAACCGCGATACTTTCGGGAGGGTTTTCTTATTTTGGAAATTATTTAAAGGAAAAACTCGATATCGACTACGTATATGCCAACCAGTTGGAAATTAAGAATGGTGTTTTAACGGGTGGTTATCTTGGAGATATTGTCAATGGTGCCAAAAAAGCCGAATATCTAAGGCTTTTAGCTAAAAAGGAAGGTATTGATATTGCCCAAACCATTGCTGTGGGTGACGGTGCCAACGATTTAGAAATGCTAGATGTTGCTGGTCTCGGAATAGCGTTTCATGCCAAGCCTAAGGTAAAGGATAATGCCCAAAGTTCTATCTCAAGTATTGGTTTGGATGGAATTTTATACTTATTGGGCTACCATGATCGCCATATAGATTTATTATAATATAAATCAAGATTAATTCTTTATTGATTTTCAACTAATAAAACATTCTTAAAGGCTTTTTACTTCTTCATAAATATGCTAATTTGGCACAAGATTCGTTAACCTACGTATAAACGATAACTGAATGCGTTACTTAGCCCTTACCCTCATAGTTTTAATTTTTCAGAGTACACCAGCCCAAGTCGAAAACACCAATCCACTTCTTGCAGAGAATATTGAAGCACAGCAAAAATGGGTAGATAGTATTTATTCGAGCCTTACCCTTGAGGAGCGCATCGGGCAACTATTCATGGTGCAAGCCTTTTCAAATAAAGGTGTGGCGCATAAAAACGAAATTGTAGACTTAGTAAAAAACCATCATATTGGTGGTATTATTTTTTCTAAAGGAGGACCGTACAGACAAGCGAAATTTAATAACGAATTACAAGCCATTTCTAAAGTAAAACTATTGGTTGGTATGGATGCCGAATGGGGCTTGAGTATGCGGCTTGACTCTACCTATGCCTTTCCATGGAATATGACCTTAGGTGCTGTAAGCAATAACAAGCTCATTGAAAAAACAGGTCAATATATTGGCGAACATTGTAAAAGGTTAGGAGTGCACTTTAATTTCGCTCCAGTGGTTGATATCAATACCAATCCAAAAAACCCAATAATTGGAAACCGCTCCTTTGGTGAGGATAAAGTAAATGTTACCGATAAGTCCCTTGCTTTTATGAAGGGAATGCAAGGAGCAGGTGTTTTGGCCAATGCCAAACATTTTCCAGGACATGGTGATACTGAAGACGACTCACACAAAACTTTACCAACTGTGTCCTTTACCAAAGAACGTATTGATTCGGTAGAATTATTTCCCTATAGGTCTTTAATCAAAGAAGGACTTTCTAGTGTTATGGTTGCTCATCTAAATGTGCCTAGTTTAGAGGAGCGCAGTGGTTTTCCTTCATCCTTATCCCAGCATATTGTCAGTGATATTTTAAAAGGAGATTTAGGTTTTAATGGACTGATTTTTACGGATGCTCTCACTATGAAGGGCGCTGCAGATTTTATTGCTCAGGGCTCAAAAAGCACTGGTTCACCATCTAATACGTTAGGAGGCGAGATTGATGTGATGGCTTTTATGGCAGGAAATGATGTAATGCTTATGTCGGAGAATCCACAAAAAGGAATAAGCGCTTTCGTAAAAGCTTTTGAAAATGGAATAATTACCGAAGAACGCTTGGCTCATTCGGTTAAAAAGATATTGATGGCCAAATACAAGGTTGGTCTTCACGACTATACGCCTGTGGGTTTAGCTAACCTCAATACTGATCTAAATAGACTTAAAGACGACATTTTGTACGAAGAGCTTATAGAAAACGCAATTACCGTCTTAAAAAATAAAAACGACTTATTACCCTTAAGAAATTTAGAAACCAAAAATATTGCCTACGTTTCTATGGGAGATGATGAAGGTTCCTCATTTTACAACGAGCTTAAAAAGTATACGAAAATCCATCATATTAAAGCCGAGCAATTAGATGGCTTAATAAGCAAACTGCAGAACTATAATACTGTGATAATTGGTTTTCATAAATCAAATGAAAGCCCATGGAAATCGTATAAATTTAGTCGGAAGGAGTTGGGATGGCTTTATGAAATAGCTAGAACAAATACTGTAATACTAGACGTCTTTGCTAAACCTTATGCCTTAAACGATTTACTATCTATAGAAAATATTGAAGGCATTGTAATGAGTTATCAAAACAGTACCATTGCTCAGCAGAAATCAGCACAACTTATTTTCGGAGCCATCGGCGCAAAGGGTAGGCTACCAGTAACAGCAGGAACTCATTTTCCTCTAGGCGCTGGTATCTCTTACACTGCTATTAATACTTTAGGCTATTCCTTGCCAGAACGTGTAGGGATGGATTCAAAGCTACTGTCTAAAATAGACTCAGTAGCTAATTATGCCATAGAAAAAGAAATGACTCCTGGATTGCAGGTTCTTGTTGCCAGAAAGGGTAAAGTAATCTACAATAGAAATTTTGGTTACCACACTTATGCAAAGAAAAACAAAGTGGATTTTGATGATGTTTACGATGTGGCATCACTCACAAAAATATTAGCGACACTACCTGTCTTAATGGAATTAGAACAGCAAGGTGTACTGTCTTTAAATTCCAAATTAGGGTCATTAATATCTGCTTATAGAAATAGTAATAAGGGCAAAATAACCTTAAAGGAAATGTTGTCACATTATGCACGTTTAAAACCCTGGATACCATTCTATTTTGCGACTTTAGATTCTGTTACCAAAAAACCACATCCAGATTATTACAGAAGGTTGCCCGAGAAAAATTTCAATGTTGAAGTTACCAATACCTTATTTCTGCGTAATGACTACCAAGATTCCATACAAAAAATCATTAAGGACAGTGACCTTTTGTCACGATTACGCTATCGATACAGTGATTTACCGTACTATATTCTAAAAAACTATATAGAATCTTATTATGGCAAATCCCTTCAAGACATAACCCAAGATCATTTTTATAAATCTTTAGGAGCAAATTACACCACTTACAATCCGCGTGAAAAATTTAGCTTAAGGGATATTGTACCAACTGAAGAAGACAATTATTACCGTTACCAAAAGGTACATGGCTATGTTCATGACATGGGAGCTGCCATGCAAGGCGGAATTGGTGGTCATGCTGGTATTTTTAGTAATGCAAATGATGTGGCAAAAATTATGCAAATGTACTTGCAGAAAGGCTACTATGGTGGCAGACGCTTTTTAAAACCTGAGACCATAGATAAATTTAATCAATGTTATTATTGCGAATCAGACAATAGAAGAGGAGTTGGTTTCGATAAGCCACAGCTTGGAGATGTCGGGCCAACTTGCGGTTGCCTATCTATGACCAGTTTTGGACACTCCGGTTTTACAGGAACCTATGCATGGGCAGATCCAGAAGAGGAAATCGTTTATGTGTTCCTTGCCAATAGAACGTACCCAGAAGCAGGGCAAAATCTTCTGCTTAAAGAAAATATCAGAACCGAGGTGCAACGGCTTATTTACGAGGCTATCATAGATTAGCCAGTAAGAATTTTAAGTTAAAATTTACCCGATTAATAATCATTTAAATAACTTGGTATACTAATTTGTAACATATATTATGAAAATAGGCATAGTTTGTTATCCAACTTTTGGCGGAAGCGGTGTGGTTGCTACGGAACTTGGGCTTGAACTTTCCAAGCGCGGACACGAAATCCATTTTATTACTTATAGTCAACCCGTTCGTCTCGAGCTTTTAAGTAATAATGTTCATTTTCACGAAGTCCATGTTCCAGAATATCCGCTGTTTCATTATCAGCCTTACGAATTGGCATTATCCAGTAAATTGGTAGATATGGTAAAGTTGCATGGTATAGAGCTTTTGCATGTGCACTATGCCATACCTTACGCTGCATACATGGCACAGCAGATGCTGCTTGATGAAGATATCCTGGTTCCTATAGTTACCACACTCCATGGTACAGACATCACCTTGGTGGGAAGCCATCCTTTTTATAAACCGGCAGTAACTTTTAGTATCAACAAGTCGGATGCGGTCACTTCCGTTTCAGAAAGTCTTAGGGCAGATACCATGCGCTTATTTAATATTGAACGGCCCATACATGTTGTGCCCAATTTTATTGATTTGGAAAAGCACGTTAATAATTTTACCGATTGCCAAAGGGCTATGATGGCTGAAGATCACGAACGTATCATTACGCACATCAGTAACTTTAGAGAGGTAAAACGAATTCCAGATGTCATTAAAGTATTTAACGAAATACAAAAACAACTACCTGCCAAGCTCATGATGGTAGGAGAGGGTCCTGAAAAAGAGGCTGCTGAGTTATTTGTTGATGATTTAGGTTTGACCGATCGTGTGGTGTTTTTAGGGAATAGTACAGAGATCGATCGTATTCTATGTTTTAGTGATTTGTTTTTATTGCCTTCTGAAACTGAGAGTTTCGGTCTAGCGGCTTTAGAAGCAATGGCAAGTAGTACGCCAGTAATTTCATCAAATACAGGTGGTTTGCCTGAAGTTAATTTAGATGGCTTTTCTGGGTTTTTAAGCAATGTAGGCGATATTGAAGATATGTCTGCTAATGCCATTAAAATTTTAAAGGACTTAAAAACACTGGAGACCTTTAAGTCCAATGCAAAATCTCAATCTGCAAAATTTGACATTCATGCTATAGTTCCTAAGTATGAAGCTATATACGAAGAAACACTAAAAAGCTTTTTTGTGATTTAACTTTTTAATAGGAAAGATTTTAAATCGTCGTACGATTTTATAGGTATGCTTTTCTTAGGTTTTTCCATGATGTTCTTAATTTGATCGGGAATTGTTATTTCCTTACCTATTGTAGTTTCAACCACATCTAGGAATTTTGTCGGATGGGCAGTTTCTAGGATGACTACATGAGCCTCAGGCTGTTCCTTAAGAAAAGCTTTTGCACCTAAATACCCAACGGCGCCGTGTGGGTCAGCAATATAGTTATAGTTGCGATAGAGTTCCAGAAGTGCCTGTTTCGTTTCTAAATCAGAAAAGCTATAGGTTGATAGATTAGATTTTAAGTTGTCATATGAATTATCATATAATTCCTTAATTCTAATAAAATTACTTGGGTTACCAACGTCCATTGCGTTGCTTATCGTAGCCACCGAAGGTTTTGGATGGTAGGATTTGGTTTCCATATATCTTACAACGGTATCGTTTGAGTTATTAGCAGCAATGAAGTGTTTCACAGGAAGACCTAATTTCTGAGCAACCATTCCAGCGCAGATGTTACCATAATTACCACTGGGTACACAAAACACCAAATTTTTATGGTTGTTTTTAAGTTCCTTATAGGCGAAAAGATAATACAAGAGTTGAGGAAGCCATCGTGCTATATTTATGGAATTGGCAGAGGTTAACTTTACATGCTTCGATAGCTCGTCGTCTACAAAAGCCCGCTTGACCATATCTTGGCAGTCGTCAAAAACACCATCTACCTCTAAGGCCGTGATATTTTGACCAAGCGTCGTTAACTGCTTCTCTTGAATGTTACTCACCTTCCCACTAGGATAAAGAATGACTACCTCAACACCTTTTATTCCTAAAAAGCCGTTGGCTACGGCACCACCAGTATCTCCTGAGGTGGCTACCAAAACAGTCACCTTTTTGGCATTATCTCTATTGAAATAACCCAAACAGCGCGCCATAAAACGAGCGCCTACATCTTTAAATGCCAAGGTTGGTCCATGAAATAATTCTAAAATGGATAGTTTTTTATTTAACTCAACTATTGGAAAGTCAAAACTTAAAGTGTCTTCAATTATTGTCTTAAGTGTAGCCTCTGGAATTTCATTACCTACAAATTGTTTCAGTGCTTCGTAGGCAATATCAAAATTCGATATCTGTTCAATAGAATTAAAAAATTCAGTGCCTAAAGGAGTTATTTTCTTTGGAAAGTACAAGCCTTTGTCTGGAGCCAATCCATTAATTACAGCTTGTTCAAAGCTTGTTTCTGGGGCAATTCTATTGAGCGAATAATAGGTCATTTTATAATTTTAATTCCTTCTTTATTAATTTTTGAAACATAGATTTCAATCGGTATGGTAGTCTCACTATAAATTTGGGTCATAACTTCTGCAATGGCTTTAGCCTTATCCTGGCCTTTACAAAGTGTGTAAATTGACGGTCCTGATCCAGAAATCCCACATCCTAAAGCTCCAGAAGCCATAACGTTTTCTTGTAATGTTTCAAATTTTGGGATAAGCGCTTTGCGATGTGGCTCTATGATAACATCCTTTAAGCTCGATTCAATTAAATCGTAATCTGATGTATGCAATGCATGGACAAAACTCCCCATATTGGCGGTTTGGGTAATACAATTTTTCAAGCTTGTTTCTCGTGGTAAAATGGCTCTAGCATCGGCTGTTTTTATTTCTATCTGCGGATGAATAATAGCAGCAAATAAATCACTAGGAGTGGGTAACTGCAAAATCTGAAGGGGTTGAGTGGATTTGACTAAAGTAAATCCACCAAATAGTGCAGGAGCCAAATTATCAGCATGTTCAGCCTTGCTTGCGTAAGCCTCTCCTTTCATGGCAAAGGAGGTTAATTCTGTTTTGTTTAGAGGGTTGCCCAAAAGATAATTTATACCATAAACACTTCCTGCCGCACTGGCCGCACTGCTGCCTATGCCACTTCCAGGTTTGATGCGTTTGTGTATTTCAATTTCAAAGCCACAGTTAGGGTTAAGATAGTCCATTAGGGCTAAAGCTGATATGCCTGCGACATTTTCGGTCGTCGTGGTTGGCAAATCAAAACCTGTGATTTTGGTAATCGTGATGCCATGGCCTTTCGTTTTTCTAATAATCATGTCATCACCAATGGTATCTAAACAAAAGCCAAGGATATCAAAGCCGCAAGATACATTGGCTACTGTTGCTGGCGAGAATAGTTTTACTTCTTTTTTTTCCATGGATTAATTATTTGCTACTCTGATGATATCTGCGAACAACCCAGAAGCGGTAACATCTGCACCTGCGCCTGCTCCTTTTATAATCATAGGTTGCTCAGGATAGCGATCCGTATAAAACATTACGATATTGTCTTTACCCTCTAAATTGTAGAAAGGATGACCTTTCTTGATTTCCTGAAGTCCAACTTTGGCCTGGCCATTCTTTAATTCGGCCACAAATTTTAATTGTGCGTTTTTGCTTTGTGCCGATTTGTAAAGTGCCTGATAATGTTCTTCATCATCTATAAGTGTTTGGAAAAAGTCATCTACAGAATCAGCTTTCATGGCATTTTCCGTTAAGAAATTTTCAGAAACTACATCTTCTAGTTCCATATCATAGCCACTTTCCCTAGCCAGAATCAATATTTTTCGGGCCACGTCAATGCCACTTAGGTCAATACGAGGGTCAGGTTCGGTATAACCTTGATCTTTAGCTTGTTTAACAACATTGTAAAATGTGTTCGAAGCATTAAAATGGTTGAAAACAAAATTTAAACTTCCGGATAATACGGCCTGTATTTCGCGAACCTTATCTCCGGAGGCTACAAGGTGATTAAGTGTATCAATAACAGGAAGACCAGCTCCAACATTGGTTTCAAACAAAAACGATGCATTGTATTTTAAAGCAAGGGCTTTAAGGTTTTTGTAATATTCCAACTTACCAGAACACGCAATTTTATTGCATGCGATAACGGAAAAGCTTTTCTGTAAATAACCAGGATACATATGGGCGACTTCATCATTGGCTGTAATATCCACAAATACAGAATTTCGAAGATTCAGCTGTGTGGCCTTATCCAAAAACTCTTTTAAGCTAGCCTTAATGCCTTTAGGGAGTCTGTCTTTCCAGTCATTCAAGGGAATACCATCTTCGTCTATCAGCATTGTCTTGGAATTAGATAAACCAACCACACGAAGATTTATTTTAAGGTTCTTCTTTACATAGCTGTGCTGTTGATGAATCTGGTTAATAAGGCGTTCACCAACATTGCCAACACCTGTTATAAACAGGTTGACTTGCTTTGTTTTAACTTCAAAGAACGTTTCGTGCAAACTGTTAAGTGCTTTTTTTACATCGTTCTTTTCTATAACTGCAGATATGTTCCGTTCTGAAGCACCCTGTGCAATAGCCCTTATATTAACATTGTTTTTGCCCAAAGTACTGAACATGCGGCCACTTATTCCTTGATGGTTTTTCATTTTATCGCCAATTAAGGCAATTATGGACAAATTGGTTTCCACAATAATTGGTTCGAGCTTTTTTAAGGCAATTTCATATTCGAAAGCTTCGTCAATGGATTGTTTTGCTTTTAAGGCATCAGAATCTTTGATACCAAAGCATATGGAGTGTTCCGAAGACGACTGTGTTATTAAAATAACATTGATTTTTTCTTGCGCCAACGTTTCGAACAAACGTTTACTAAAGCCAGGAACACCAACCATACCATTACCTTGCAGCGTTAATAGTGCAATATGGTCTATGTTGCTTATGCCTTTGACAGGCGAACTATCGTTATTGGCGTTGGTCGTTATAGTTGTACCATGGTCCTTTGGTTTAAAGGTATTTTTGATAAGTATGGGTATTTCTTTTTGAAGCACAGGCATTACTGTTGGAGGGTACAGAACTTTGGCTCCAAAATGCGATAGTTCAATAGCCTCTTGGTAGGACAACTCCTTTATAGGCCTTGCTTGTTTAACCAGTTTTGGGTTAGTAGTGTACATACCGCTAACATCTGTCCATATTTGTAACTCAGTAGCATTAATGGCAGCAGCGATAATGGCTGCCGTATAATCTGAACCGCCACGACCAAGCGTAGTACACTCTTTATGCACGGATTTGGAAATAAATCCCGGAATAAGTGTTATCCTATTGCTATTAGCTTTGAAGAAAAGCTCAATATTAAGGGTGGTAAGTTCAAAATCAACATTGGCATTGGTAAAATTATTGTCTGTAATGATGAGCTCTTGACCATTTTTTAAAATTATGTCTCTGCCATCTGACTTAAGAGCGTGGTAAATAATGGTGGAGGATAATAATTCACCAAAACTCAATAATTTGTCCGAAGTTTTTGGAGAGATTTCATTGATTAAAAAAATACCATCAAGTAATTGCTTAAGCTCATCCAGTAGGGTAGTAGTAGATAATCTTACAGTATCTAGATTTTTGTTGTCTCCATCTTTAAACAACTGGTCTTCTATCTGATGGTGAATTTGAGCAATCTCATCGAAATTAGTGCGATAGGATTCATCTCCATTACAGGCCAACTCAGCTACCTTTACAAGCTTGTTCGTAACTCCGCCAATGGCGGATACGACAACCGATATGTTGTCGGATTGACTTTCTGAATCTATTATAGATATAACCTTGTTAATACTTTCTGCAGAACCTACGGAGGTTCCACCAAATTTGAGAACTTTCATAAAAATGATTTAAAACAATGGAAATTAAAACGTATGACGAAAGCAATTTAGAACCTTGCCCTTAGGGTGGTCATGGTCGTCATAAAATACATCAAATCTATGGCGTAGTTTGATGTGGTAATGGTATTAAAGGTTATGGTTATTTTTTTCCTCATTACTTCTCAAATGTATTATTTTTACGAGAATAAAAAAATATTTCAGCGTTTAAAATTTTGACTTTTAAAGCATTTGATAAGGACCAGTTTTTTGTATGAAAGTATTCTCTAAAGAACAGATTTATGAAGGTGATCGCCTAACTACAGAACGCCAAAACATTTCCTCAACCGACCTTATGGAACGTGCAGGAACCCAGATTTTTAATTGGATGCATTTAAGGATGCAGGGAGCACAAGTTCCTGTTCACGTGTTCTGTGGTATTGGGAATAATGGTGGCGACGGATTGGTTTTAAGTAGGCAGCTTATCATACATGGGTATAACGTAAAGACCTATATAGTTAATTACAGCGAAAAGCGATCTAAGGATTTTTTAGTCAATTATGATAGAATAAAAAACACTACTAAGGATTGGCCCACTATTTTAAATGGTGCTGATGAATTTCCAAATATTCATCAAGACGATATTATCGTAGATGCTGTTTTTGGCATTGGTTTAAACCGACCACCAGCAGAATGGGTAAAAGCGCTCTTTTTAAAATTTAGAGCATCGGAAGCTTTTACTTTATCTATTGATATTCCCTCTGGCCTGTATACAGATAAAGCCGTTGAGGACTCTGACGCAGTTGTTCATGCAAATTACACTTTAAGTTTTCAGGCACCCAAGCTAGTTTTCTTTCTACCAGAAACAGCACGTTTTACGATACAATGGGAAGTATTGGACATAGGTATTGATCGCGATTATTTAACACAAACGGAAACAGCTGTAGAGCTTATAGCAAGACACGAAGTGTTACCAATGTATAAACCAAGAGAAAAATTCTCGCACAAGGGAGATTTTGGACATGCTTTAGTGATAGGTGGTAGTTTTGGTAAAATTGGAGCTCTGGTATTGGCTAGTCGCTCGGCTTTATTGTCTGGCGCAGGATTGGTAACGGCTTACTCACCTAGGTGTGGTTATACAATTTTACAAACCGCTCTGCCCGAGGTTATGGTATTGTGCGATAAAGGAGAAAATAACATAGAGGCCATTTCTTTTGATATAGAACCATCAGTAATTGGCATAGGTGTTGGTCTTGGTACTTCTGATAAAACGTTACATGCTTTTGAGCAATTCTTAAAAGGGAATAAAACACCTTTGGTTTTGGATGCCGATGCCATCAATTTATTGGCAAAACAAAAAACGTTATTAAAACATCTTCCTGAACAAACAGTATTAACACCACACCCAAAAGAACTCGAACGCTTAATAGGGAATTGGTCCAATGATTTTGAGAAATTGAGTAAGGTCTCAAAGTTTTCTCTAAAGCATAATGTCATAATAATTATCAAAGGTGCTCATAGTATCACAGTATATGGTGAAAAACACTACATTAACACCACTGGGAATCCAGGAATGGCCACTGCTGGTAGCGGTGATGTATTAACAGGTGTTATTACAGGTTTAATAGCACAGGGATATGATCCGCTGCCTGCCAGCCTCTTCGGCGTTTATTTGCATGGGAAATCTGGAGATATTGCTGTAGAAAACCATGGCTATCAGAGTTTAATCGCAGGACACCTCATTGATAATTTAGGTCAAGCTTATTTAGACCTTTTCAAACAGCCAGAAGAATCTGTGGAGTCCAACGAAAAGGCAGAACAAGATTCAGACTAAATTAATTTGACAAACTAAATCAATCTATAAAATGGATAACATCCATAGTATTTCATCAGAGCCTTTAGATATTGTAACGATTTACAATATTTTTAATGACAATAAAAAACTACAATTATCGGACGAACTGACAAAAAAAATTGAAGATTGCAAGGCTTATCTAGACAAAAAACTCGCCAACAATAAAGATCCGATGTATGGTATTAACACTGGTTTTGGCTCTTTATATAATGTAAAAATATCAAATAACGATCTTACTAAGCTTCAAGAAAATCTCGTGATGTCTCACGCCTGTGGTACTGGCGACCGAGTTCCTGAATCTGTTGTTAAGGTAATGCTCCTCTTAAAAATCAGGTCCTTAAGTTTTGGTCATAGTGGTGTACAATTGAAAACGGTTCATCGTTTAATCGATTTTTTTAATAATGATATTTTCCCTGTTGTATTTAAACAAGGGTCACTTGGAGCTTCGGGTGATTTGGCGCCGCTAGCTCATTTGGCCTTGCCACTGCTTGGAAAGGGTAAAGTAGTGCATAAGGATGTTATTTATGAAGCGTCAGAGATTCTAGAAAAATTTGGTTGGGAGCCAATAAAGCTGCAGGCCAAGGAAGGGTTGGCCCTTTTAAATGGGACCCAGTTTATGAGTGCCTACGGTGTCTATCTGTTACTCATGTCCCATAAGACCTCATATTTAGCGGATATTGTTGCCAGTATTTCCTTAGATGCTTTTGATGGAAGGTTAGACCCTTTTCATGATTTGGTACATGCCATTAGACCGCATCCGGGACAGCGCAAAGTAGCACGACGATTTAACGAGTTGTTAAGAGGTAGTGAACTTGTATCCCGAGCAAAAGAGCACGTGCAAGACCCCTATTCCTTTAGGTGTATTCCGCAGGTGCATGGCGCAACAAAGGATACTTTAGACTTTGTTGAAAAGATAATATTAACGGAGATTAACTCAGTTACAGATAATCCTAATATTTTTTCTGAAGAGGACCTTATCATATCAGGAGGTAACTTCCATGGACAGCCTTTAGCTCTGGTTCTAGACTATTTAAAGATAGCCATGGCGGAGATTGGAAATATATCTGAGCGAAGAATTTTCCAATTAGTATCGGGTTTAAGGAGCTTACCACCTTTTTTAGTTGATAATCCTGGATTAAACTCAGGGTTTATGATTCCGCAGTACACAGCTGCCAGTATAGTGAGCGCAAACAAACAACTTGCTACGCCCGCGAGCGTTGATAGCATCGTGTCCAGTAACGGACAGGAGGATCATGTAAGCATGGGTGCCAATGCAGCAACTCAAGCTTATGATGTTATTAGAAATGTAGAGCGAATTATAGCGATTGAACTGCTAAACGCCTCTCAAGCCATTGAGTTTAGAAGACCATTTAAAACATCTCCATTGTTGGAATCGTTTTTGGCAGAATACCGAAAATCTGTACCGTTTATAAAAGAGGATGAAGTCTTACATGATGCCATAGAAGCCTCAATTCATTTTATGAAAACCTTAGAAATAGAAATTGAAGAATTGTTTCTTAACACTTATGGCTTGGATTGCTACTAAACATTTTTGTGGTCTTTTACCACTTGGTCTGCCCATGCCTTTGCTTCATCCAAATCTTCAAAAATTTCAAATGGTTTTTTGAAAAACATTTTCTCTATCTTAGCGTTTAATTTGGCCTTGTAGTCAGCTGAAACCACCGCAAAACCTACTAGGGATTTAACTTGGGCCGTTCTGTGATATATATTTGGATTTACTGAATAGGAGTTTATCCTATGGGTTATATAGACAAAAGGGTTATCCTTATAATAATCCTTGGCATACTGAATTAGCACTTCATTTTCATCATCACTAACGTTGACGCCCTCATTAATAACAGCTAACATATAATGCTTAAAAAATGACAATACACAGAATCCAAGATCCAGTTCTTTTTCCATGACCAATCTCATTAACTTATACAAAAGATACAAAAAAAACTCCTTATGTTGCCACAAGGAGTTCCAAATCTAATCTATATCATTAGGATTCTGTTGGCTTTCCAGGACTTTTAACCTTAATCTTTAGTTCGTCTGCCTTGGCATCAAAATCCATTGTAATGGTATCACCCTCCTGGATTTTTGAATTAATTATTTCTTCGGCTAAAGCATCTTCAATGTACTTCTGGATAGCACGTTTTAAAGGTCTTGCTCCGTATTGCTTGTCAAAGCCTTTGTCTGCAATGTAGTCTTTGGCTTTGGCCGTTAATTTTAAATCGTAACCTAAGTCTTTAATACGTTTTATCAGTTTAACTAACTCAATATCAATAATTTTATTGATATCCTCTTTTTCCAAGGTATTAAACACAATGACATCGTCTATACGATTCAAAAACTCGGGAGCAAAGGCTTTCTTTAGGGCATTTTCTATAACGCCTTTTGCATAATCGGCTTCTTGCGCTTCCCTTGCTGCCGTACCAAAACCTACACCTGTTCCAAAGTCTTTCAATTTGCGGGCTCCAATATTGGAGGTCATGATAATAATAGTGTTCCTAAAATCAATCTTTCGACCTAAACTATCGGTAAGATAGCCGTCATCCAAGACTTGAAGCAACATATTAAATACATCGGGATGTGCTTTTTCAATTTCATCTAGAAGCACCACGGCATAAGGCTTGCGTCTTATTTTCTCAGTTAACTGGCCACCTTCTTCGTAGCCTACATAGCCTGGAGGCGCACCAATTAATCTAGAAATAGCGAATTTCTCCATGTACTCACTCATGTCAATTCTAACAAGAGCATCGTCACTATCAAATAATTCTTTAGCCAGTACTTTTGCCAACTGTGTTTTTCCAACACCAGTTTGACCTAAGAAAATAAAAGAACCTATAGGTTTATTAGGGTCCTTAAGGCCAGCTCTATTTCTTTGAATGGCTTTTACAACCTTAGCAACTGCTATATCTTGACCGATAACCTTACCTTTTATAAGTTCTGGCAACTTGGCCAGTTTATTTATTTCGGTTTGTGCTATTTTATTCACAGGTATTCCGGTCATCATTGAGATAACGTCAGCAACATTGTCCTCAGTAACGATTTCGCGGTGTTGTTTCGTTTCTTCTTCCCATTTTTCTTGGGCGGCGAGAAGTTCTTTCTCCAGTCGTTTTTCGTCATCACGAAGTTTTGCTGCCTCTTCGTATTTCTGCTTTTTAACAACACTGTTTTTGGTTTCCTTTACTTCTTCCAATTTTTTCTCAAGCTCAAGAATCTGATCAGGTACATCTATGTTAGTTATATGCACTCTTGATCCTGCCTCGTCTAAGGCATCTATCGCTTTATCTGGTAAAAAGCGGTCGGTCATATACCTATTGGTAAGCTTAACACAAGCCTCAATTGCTTCGTCTGTATAATCCACGTTGTGGTGCTCCTCATATCTTCCTTTTATATTGTTTAGGATTTCTATGGTTTCTTCAACTGTAGTTGGTTCAACAATAACCTTTTGGAATCGACGTTCTAGCGCACCATCTTTCTCAATGTATTGTCGGTATTCGTCTAATGTTGTAGCTCCTATACATTGAATTTCACCACGAGCCAGGGCTGGCTTAAACATATTTGAGGCATCTAAGCTTCCGGTAGCTCCACCGGCTCCGACAATAGTATGAATCTCATCTATAAATAAAATGATATCATCATTTTTCTCTAGTTCATTCATTACGGCCTTCATCCGTTCCTCAAACTGACCTCTATATTTTGTGCCCGCAACTAAGCTTGCCAAATCTAGCGTAACAACACGTTTATTAAATAAAGTGCGTGATACTTTACGTTTTACGATTCGCAAGGCTAAACCTTCGGCAATAGCTGATTTACCCACGCCTGGTTCACCGATAAGAAGTGGGTTGTTTTTTTTGCGCCTACTGAGGATTTGGGATACGCGTTGTATCTCTTTCTCCCTCCCTACAACAGGGTCAAGCTTACCTTCTTCTGCCAAAATGGTTAAATCCCTACCGAAATTATCTAAGACCGGTGTTTTGGATTTTTTGTTGGACTTGCCTGATTGACTTCCGCCAAAAGGATTTTGTTTAGCCCCATCATCGCCGTCATTGATGTCATCATCTGAGTACGATTCAGCTTTAGGGCTGTCTAAATAATCATCATCACTTGTAATCATTGATTTGAATTCTTCTTTAACATTATCATAATCGACCCTAAGCTTGTTCAATAGTTTTGTTGTAGGGTCATTTTCGTTGCGCAGTATACATAAAAGTAGGTGCGCTGTATTTATTGACGAGCTCTGAAATAATTTAGCCTCTAGAAATGTGGTCTTAAGAGCGCGTTCTGCTTGTCTGGTTAAGTGAAGGTTTTTCTTCTCGTTGGAAGCCGTTACAATATTTGGGTTTGCCGGACTCAATATCTCAACCTTTCGTCTAAGGTGATTTAGGTCCACGTCCAACGCACTTAAAATATCTATAGCCTTGCCATTACCATCCCTTAGAAGTCCGAGCATTAAATGTTCAGTTCCTATGAAATCATGGCCTAGGCGTAGCGCTTCTTCTTTACTGTAAGCTATTACATCCTTAACTCTTGGGGAAAAATTATCATCCATAACTAATTGCCTTTCTGCATTAAAAATAATAAAACATCTCTAACATAACGACAAAAACCATACCTTAAATGTTAGGATATAACGAATAGACTAAAAAAGCCTTTATAATCAAAGAGAATTGACATTTACTTATTAACCAAAAAGATATCAATAATTGTTAATAAAAAGTCCTAAAAAGACCTGCTGAAATACCTTTAAACACTACTAAAAAAAGTATATTAGCACGTTATGAAAACCCATAAAAATTAATTTGATTTACATATGTCAGAAGGAGAAAAACTGATTCCGATTAACATTGAAGATGAAATGAAATCGGCCTACATTGATTATTCAATGTCGGTCATTGTGTCACGTGCCTTACCAGATGTAAGAGATGGTCTTAAACCTGTTCACAGACGCGTACTATATGGTATGCACGAGTTAGGAGTTAGATCAAATACACCGCACAAAAAATCTGCTAGGATTGTTGGTGAGGTTTTAGGTAAATACCATCCTCACGGCGATACCTCGGTTTATGATACTATGGTGCGTATGGCACAAGAGTGGAGTTTACGCTATATGCTTATTGATGGTCAAGGTAATTTTGGGTCTATTGATGGTGATAGTCCGGCCGCGATGCGATATACGGAGGCAAGAATGCGAAAGATATCTGAGGATATGTTGGCAGATATTGACAAGGAAACTGTAGACCATAGACTAAATTTTGATGATACGCTAGAGGAGCCTACCGTTTTACCTACTCGAATTCCAGGTTTGCTGGTTAATGGAGCTTCTGGTATTGCAGTTGGTATGGCTACTAATATGCCGCCTCACAATCTCTCGGAGGTTGTAGATGGTACTGTTGCTTTTATTGACAACCCAGATATAGAAGTTAACGAGTTAATGCAGCACATTAAGGCTCCAGACTTTCCAACAGGTGGTATTATTTATGGTTACGATGGTGTTAAAGAAGCCTTTGAGACTGGCCGAGGCAGGATTGTAATGCGTGGCAAGGCTAATATCGAAGAAGTTAAGGGTCGTGAATGTATCATAGTCACCGAAATTCCATATCAGGTGAATAAGGCTGACATGATCAAGAAAACAGCCGATCTGGTCAACGAGAAAAAACTGGAAGGAATTGCTACAATACGTGACGAGTCCGATAGAAAAGGTATGCGAATTGTTTATGTTCTTAAGCGAGATGCCATTCCTAATATCGTATTAAACAAGTTATACAAATACACAGCGCTGCAATCATCGTTTAGTGTAAATAATATTGCACTTGTTAAGGGGAAGCCTGAACTACTCAATTTAAAAGATTTAATTCTTCACTTTGTAGAACACAGGCACGATGTAGTTGTAAGACGTACCAAATATGAACTGCGCAAGGCTGAAGAACGAGCTCACATATTAGAAGGTTTAATCATAGCTTCAGATAATATAGATGAAGTTATTGCTTTAATTAGAGCTTCTTCCAATGCAGATGAAGCCAGGGAGAAATTGGTTGAACGCTTTAAGCTTACCGAAATTCAGGCCAAAGCAATTGTTGAAATGAGATTGAGACAATTAACCGGTTTAGAGCAAGATAAGCTAAGAAGCGAGTATGAAGAGTTAATGAAAACCATTGAAGATTTAAAAGACATCCTTGATAAGAAAGATCGCCGCATGGACATCATTAAGGAAGAGCTTTTAGAAATAAAAAATAAATATGGTGATGAGCGTCGTTCAAAAATAGAATACGCAGGAGGCGACCTTAGCATAGAGGATATGATTCCAGATGAAAAGGTTGTTATAACCATTTCGCATGCAGGCTATATTAAGCGTACATCCTTAACAGAATATAAAACCCAGCATAGGGGCGGAGTAGGACAAAAGGCTTCAAACACAAGAAATGAAGATTTCCTCGAAGATTTATTTGTCGGGACTAATCACCAGTACATGTTATTCTTTACCCAAAAAGGAAAATGTTTCTGGATGCGTGTTTATGAAATACCAGAAGGAACACGGACCTCAAAGGGTAGAGCAATACAAAACCTCATTAATATTGAGCAAGACGATAAAGTCATGGCTTTCATATGTACCCAGGACCTAAAGGATGAAGAGTACATTAACAGCCACTATGTAATCATGGCGACTAAAAAAGGTCAGGTAAAAAAGACCGCTTTAGAACAATATTCTAGACCACGAACCAATGGAATAAACGCCATAACGATTAGGGAAGGTGATGAACTTCTTGAGGCTAAATTAACAACAGGTAATAGTCAAGTGATGTTAGCCTTAAAATCTGGTAAGGCCATTAGGTTTGAAGAAGCTAAGACAAGACCAATGGGACGAAATGCTTCTGGAGTAAGAGGCATCACATTAGCAGACGACAATGATGAGGTCGTAGGAATGGTTGCCGTAGATGATATGGATAGTAATATCTTGGTAGTCTCAGAAAATGGCTACGGTAAACGATCCAGTTTAGATGATTATAGGATAACTAACAGAGGCGGTAAAGGTGTCAAAACCATTTCTATTACCGAAAAAACTGGTAACTTAGTGTCTATTAAGAATGTAACAGATGATGATGATCTTATGATTATAAATAAATCTGGTATAGCCATAAGGATGCAAGTGTCTGATTTAAGGGTTATGGGAAGAGCTACGCAAGGGGTGAGATTAATTAACCTTAAAGGCAAAGATTCAATTGCTGCCGTAGCTAAAGTAATGAAAGATGATGACGACGATGCTGTAACCGAAGGAGATGTTGACAATTCGGCAACAGATAATGATGGCACGGCTATTGATAATAAAACAAATGAAAACTAAAATTAATATTAAAAACTATTAAACGTAATGAGAAAATTAATGACATTAGTGTTACTCCTAGCTGTTTCAGCAATGTCGTTTGCACAAAAAAATGAAGTAAAGGCCATTGAGAAAGCCATAAAGAAAATGAATTGGGCAGATGCTCAATCTGCTGTGGCTGCTGCAGAAAAGTTGCTGGGTAACATGGACGATAAAATGAAAGCTGAGTATTATTACCTTAAGGCTCAAGCTTTATACGCGAATGGGGCAGGATCTAGTGATAAAGTAGATGAAGCCATTGCTAGTTTAGAAAAACTAAAAGACGTTGAGTCTGCTATGGGTAAATACAAGTATTCAAAGGATGCTAGCGAAATGAAAACCTCAATGATAAATAATTTCTTAACTAAAGCCAATAATGCAATAGGCACTAAAGATTATGCTTCTGCTGCTTTAGGTTTTGAAAAGGCTTACAAGTTATCTCCAGAGGATACCACCTATTTGTACTATGCAGCATCCTCTGCAGTAACCAATCAGGATTATGATACAGCGTTGGAGTATTATTTAGAGCTTCAAGATCTAAATTACACAGGTATTAAGATGAATTATTACGCTGTGAATAAAGAGACTGGTGAAGAAGAGGTTTTTGGTGACAAAAAGACACGTGATCTATCTGTTAAAATCGCCAAGACACATATTAATCCAAAGGATGAGATGTCTGAATCTAAAAGAGGAGAAATTACCAAAAATATAGCCTTAATTCATGTGGCCCAAGGTAACGACGAAAAGGCTCTTGCGGCAATGTCAGATGCGAGAGCAGAGAATCCAGACGATATGGGATTATTGCTTTCAGAGGCCAATGTGTACCTTAAAATGGGTAATAAAGAGCGTTTTAAGGAATTGATGGAAGAGGCTACAACTAAAGACCCAAATAATGCCGAGTTACAATATAATCTTGGTGTTTTGGCCGCAGAAGGCGGAGATCAAGAGGGTGCTATCAAATACTATCAGAAGGCTATTGAGCTTAATCCGAATTATGTTGATGCTTATAACAACATAGCGGTAAGTATTCTTGATGGAGAAGCTGCTATCGTAGAAGAAATGAATTCCTTAGGAATGAGCGCTGCTGATAATAAGCGCTACGATGAATTAAAGGAGAAAAGAACACAGCTCTATAAGGATGCGATACCTTACTTGAAGAAAGCTCTGGAATTGAGGGAAACAAATATAGACGCCGCTAAAACACTAATGAATATTTATAGTGCTTTAGGAGAGACGGATAAATTCAAAGAAATGAAAGCTAAGGTGGAAGGTATGCAATCTGCTGCTGGCGGCAACTAATAGGCTTTAGAAAACAAAAAGAAAGCGACTCTTTGAAGTCGCTTTTTTTTATACTATTTTTTTAATCACCCTAAGCTTATGTGTGTGAATTTGGCGTTCTGCATTATAAATACCACTATGGTCTAAGCGGTCTATCCTGACCTTTCCATGGGCATGAATAATATAATTGTTCTCCATAATTATACCTACATGAATAATTTCACCCTCTGCATTATCAAAAAAAGCAAGATCACCCGGTTCACTTTCCTCAATAAAGCTCAGTGCTTCTCCCTGTGTTGCTTGTTGCGAGGCATCTCTATTTAGATTAATGCCATTTAGTTTATAAACCATTTGAGTAAATCCGGAACAATCGACGCCAAAAGGCGTCTTTCCGCCCCATAAATAGGGCGCATTAAGGTAAAGAAAAGCAGTAGCTACAATATTAGACTTGTTTGGTTTAACGTTAATCTTGTTTCCGTCGTAGGTATGATTCAACAAATTCAACACATTGAGATTACTACCAATTGGGATGGGATATAAACTGTTATTTTTATCAGCTACATATTGAATAAGGTCTTTTGCTAAGACAAAGTCAGACTGAAGGAGATTATTATGAGTGTCCTCATCAATTTCAAGATATTGTTTGTTGTCTATCCAACCCACATAATTATCAAAAGAAATTCGAATACGGCTCCATTTTTTGCGACATTCCAGAACTTTGAATTGGTCACCATAAAGTACTTGTGTAACCATTTCAGAAGTGTCACTAGGCTCTAATCTAACCGGAACAATGCCCAAATTGCAAATACCGTATCGCATTTAAATGTTTAATTGCGTTCAATAACCATGGCTGAAGCACCGCCACCGCCATTACAAATGGCAGCTGCACCAAGTTTGGCATTATTTTGATGAAGCACATTAATTAATGTTACCAAGATTCTAGCTCCAGAACAGCCGAGCGGATGTCCCAGAGAAACGGCTCCACCATTGACATTGACTTTATCATCCGAAAGGTTTAGAATTTTCATATTGGCCAGACCTACTACAGAGAAAGCCTCATTGAATTCAAAATAATCAATATCATCTATTTTTACGCCTGCTTTATCCAAGGCTTTGGGTAATGCCTTAGCTGGAGCTGTTGTAAACCATTCTGGTTCTTGAGCTGCATCGGCGTAACTTCTTATGGTTGCTATAGGCTTTAACCCTAGTTCATCAGCTTTAGATTTACTCATAAGCACTAATGCGGCAGCTCCATCATTTATTGTTGAGGCATTAGCTGCCGTGACTGTACCTTCTTTGGTAAAGGCAGGTCTTAGAGCTGGAATTTTTTCCATCTTAACATTTAAATATTCCTCATCCTTGCTTACTATTACTGGTGCACCACGTCGTTGAGGTACCTCAACAGGTACTACCTCGTTATCAAATTTTCCAGAATCCCAAGAGTTTTTAGATCGTGTATAAGACTGGATGGCAAACGTATCTTGTTGCTCCCTCGAGAACTCGTGTTCTGTTGCGCACATGTCTGCGCAAACTCCCATGGCATTATTATCGTAAGCATCCACAAGACCATCTTTCTGCATGCCATCTTCTAAAGTTACAGGTCCAAATTTGGTTGCAGTACGTGCATGATAATAGTGAGGTATTGCACTCATATTTTCCATTCCGCCAGCCACAACAATGTCGGCATCACCGAGCTTTATAGCTTGAGCGGCCTGCATCACAGCTTTCATTCCGGATGAGCACACTTTGTTAACGGTAGTACATGGAACTGTATTGGGAATACCGGCAAAAATAGCTGCTTGTCTTGCTGGTGCTTGTCCTGTACCGGCTTGTACTACGTTACCCATTAAAACTTCATCAACTAATTCTGGATTAAGTTTTATTTTCTCAAGAGCCCCTTTAATAGCTACGGCCCCTAATTTTGGAGCAGGAACGCTTGATAAGCTTCCTAGAAAACTTCCTATTGGTGTACGAACAGCGGATACAATTACTACCTCTTTATTCATGTTTTTTGTTTTTATTTAGTCTCGCGAAATTAATGATTTTTTAAGAGATTATAGCCCTATTTTTATGATTACCTATCCTATTTTTCATTTATTTGTTACATTTGATAGTCTATGAGTAAACTTCTAAATAAGTGGTATAAAAACCATGCTCTGGTTTATAAAATCCTTCTATTTGCGGTAACCACTTCCTTTATTGTTTATTTGTTTCCAAAAACGGGCAAATTCCGCTATTCTTTTGAAAAAGGGAAACCTTGGCAGTCTGAGAATTTGTACGCGCCTTTTGATTTTGCCATAAAAAAAAATCAAGCTGAAATTGATGCCGAAAAACAGGAAATCAGTCAAAATACACCTGTTTTTTTCGAGGTTGATCCTAATGTGAAGGATGAGGTGGTTCAAAATTATACTGAGCGATTCAATCTTATTTTCAACGATAGTCTTTTTTCTAAAAGCAAATCGAGTTTGTTTCAAATAGGACAGGACCTTATCGATAATCTTTATGATGTAGGAGTTACCGATTCAAAATATAATTTTTCTAATGATAGGCCTGTAAAAATTATAGAATCAAATACTATACAAAAAGAGGTTGTCTATGGAGCACTTTTTGAAAGGTCGGAACTAAAACCAAAACTTAATGAAGCCTATGACGACATAAAAAACAGTCAAAGTAAAAATAGGCTTATAGCATTATTCTTTGACATTATAGAACCTAATCTTTCTATAAGTAATCAACTGACAGAAAGTTCATTAGAAGAAGCTATTGAAAATATAGCTTTAACTCGAGGTAGTGTTGAAAAAGGTACTTTAATAATTTCTAAAGGCCAGGTTGTAGAGGAAGAACAATACAATGTTTTAAATTCCTTAAAGTCTGAATTTGAATCGCAAGTCTGGAATTCTACAAACTACAATTTAGTTGTTTTGGCCTACACACTTTTGGTGGCATTAGCTTTGTTAATGCTGTTATTGTTTCTTCAAAAATACCGACGGGAAGTTTTTGACAATAACACCAAGGTTACCTTTATTTTCTTCAATATAGCCTCTGTTATTTTTCTAACGACCATTGTTATCAACTATAATTCTCAATATCTATATGTTGTTCCGTTGTGTATTTTACCCTTAGTTTTAAAAGCGTTTTTTGATGCTAGGTTAGGTCTTTTTTCGCACGTACTTACCGTTTTACTTTTAGGCTTCATTGTGCCAAATAGTTATGAATATATGTTTCTGCAGATTATAGCTGGTATCGTTACCATATTAACCGTTTCTGAGTTATATAAAAGGGCCAACCTATTTATTTCTGTCGGACAGATTACCTTGATTTATATTATTGCATATTTCGCCTTCTTTGTCATTCACGAAGGTCAAATCAGCAATTTAAAAATTGAAACTTTTGGTTTGTTCATCTTATGCGGTTTGGCGACCTTATTTGTTCAACCTCTAATTTATATTTACGAAAAATTATTTGGACTAGTGTCCGACGTTTCTTTACTAGAACTGTCCGATACAAATACCAAACTTCTCAAAGAGCTTTCCAATAAAGCACCAGGAACGTTTCATCATTCTTTAAATGTAGCCAATCTTGCCGAAGCCTCTGCCAATGAAATAGGTGCCAATGCTATGTTGGTTAGGGTTGGCGCACTTTATCATGATATAGGAAAGATGAAGAATCCGACCTATTTTACCGAAAACCAAAGTACAGGCATAAACCCACATGAAGAGTTATCAAGCAGAGAAAGTGCTACAATAATAATAGATCATGTAATCAACGGTGTAGAAATTGCCAAGAAATACAATTTACCGGATAGGGTAATAGATTTTATTAGGACTCACCATGGCACTAGTGCTGTTTATTATTTTTACAGAACCGAAAAGGCCAAAAACGAAGATATTGATATAAAGGATTTTTCTTATCCAGGCCCTAAGCCATTTAGCAAGGAAACAGCAATCTTAATGATGTGCGATTCGGTTGAGGCCGCTTCTAAAAGTCTTAAGGAGCCTACAAGTTCTAAGATTAATGATTTTGTGGAGAATATAGTAAACAAACAACTGGAAACGGGGCAATTTTTAAATGCCAATATTACGTTTAAGGAAATACAAGCCATAAAAAAAGTACTAAAATTAAAACTGTCAAACATCTATCACCTCAGAATAGAGTACCCTGAATAACGGCTATTTTTGTTTTTGATTATTTCGTCTAAAAAACTGTTTAAATTGTTGCGTTCTTTAATATGATAAGTTACATTTGCATCCGCAAAATTTGCGAAACGTTCATCATATACAAAAAGGAGAGGTGCCAGAGTGGTAATGGAGCAGATTGCTAATCTGTCAACGCGTAAGTGTTGCCCGGGTTCGAATCCCGGTCTCTCCGCAAAAAGATAGCCAATTTTCGGGGTGTAGCGTAGCCCGGTTATCGCGCCGCGTTTGGGACGCGGAGGTCGCAGGTTCGAATCCTGCCACCCCGACATAATTAATTTACTTTCATCTCGCAAAGGCGTGATTGAATGGTCGCGTAGCTCAGCTGGATAGAGCATCTGCCTTCTAAGCAGACGGTCACAGGT
>CAZGDG010000021.1:27899-36750 GCA_964524415.1 uncultured Flavobacteriaceae bacterium | reverse complement strand
TGGAAGATTCCCGGAAAGATGGTAAAAGGTATGGGTGGTGCAATGGATCTCGTGGCTAGTGCAGAGAATATAATTGTGGCCATGATGCATACCAATAGGGCAGGTGCCTCAAAGCTTTTAAAGAAATGTACACTACCATTAACTGGAGTGGGCTGCGTTAAAAAGATAGTAACAAACCTAGCTGTACTAGAAGTGTCTGAGAAAGGGTTTAAGCTATTGGAAAGAGCTCCAGGTGTTTCAGTAGAAGATATAAAAAGCGCTACGGAAGGCACACTGATTGTTGAAGGTGAAATCCCTGAGATGCGATTGTAATAACTTCAAAACTATAGCAAATTAAAAACCACTTATACTCAGGTGGTTTTTATTTGTTCAATTCGATCTGAAATTCCCATAAATGTTAAAAAATAATGCATTTCATCGATTAATAATGTTTTTAAACTGATTTATTCAAAAATTATGGCATATTAGCCATCCCAAATCTAATAAACCAAATCTATCATAAACTTAATTTATGATTTGCCCCAAATCTGTCATAAATAACTGCTTATGAAAACACAACCAAATCTACCAGAACCTGCTTATGACAACAACAGTGTTGTTAGCAATGTTAAAAACACGGTACAGTTAGTATCCAATGTTTTTAAATTGGCAAGAAAAATATTTATGCTTTAGCTTATTTAAGTTGAAGCATAATTATTTTGAAATGGCTCTTATTTAAGAGCTATTTTTGTTTTCAGGGTTGTTGTAGAACTTCCTCCGATAAAAATTTCAAATTCACCTGGCTCGATTACGAAGTCGCCGTCATTAGTGTAAAAGCCAAGGTCATTGGTTGTTAGTACGAAACGTAATTCCTTGGTTTCGCCCTTTTTTAAATGGACCAGTTCAAAACCTTTAAGTTCTTTGATGGGTCTTGTGACAGAGCCAACCAAATCCCTTATGTAAAGTTGGACGACCTCCTTTCCGTCATATTCCCCAATATTAGAGATTTGAACGGACACTTTAATTTCTTCACCAATAGAATACTTTTGTTTATTGGTTTTTAGCTCGCTATAGTTAAAATCGGTATAGCTCAGCCCATGCCCAAAAGGGAACAATGGTGAATTTTCAGCATCAAGATAGTGTGACCAAAACACATTGTTTTCGATATTTCTTGGTCGTCCAGTATTTTTATGATTGTAGTAAATTGGTATTTGGCCGACATCTCTTGGAAAAGTCATTGGTAACTTACCACTTGGCACATAATCTCCATATAAAACCTCTGCAATGGCATTACCACTTTGAGAACCAAGTTGCCACGCCATTACTATACTTGGGACGTGTATGGCAGCCCAATCTATGATTAAAGGTCTTCCGCTTTGTAAAACCAAAACTATGTTTTGATTTACGCTGTAAACAGCCTCTAAAAGCTCTTGCTGCTGCCCTGGTAGTTTAAGGTTAGTTTTACTTCTTGCTTCACCACTCTGAAATCCATGCTCTCCCAATACCATTACAACTATGTCTGCGTTGGATGCTAAGTTTACAGCACCTTTAATACCTTTTCTATTAGTAGTATTGATAGTTGCTTCCCTAGCAAAAGAGGGACTATCGTTTACCAAATCCACGCCTTTATGATACAGAATGGTATTATCGCCGTAGGACTTTAGCCCTTCCAGCACAGACACGGCACTATTAGGTTCTGCCGCAGCCCTCCAATTCCCTAGCGGGCTGTCTTTGTCTGCCGCTAGCGGACCTATTACAGCAATAGTTTGACCTGACTTTTTCAAGGGAAGTTTATGGTCGTCATTTTTGAGCAAGACAATCGATTTTTTGGCCATGTCTAGAACGGCTTGTTGGTGCTCTTGTTTTCCTAGGGTTCGAGATTCTAGTTCATCATTACAATATCTGTACGGGTCATCAAATAAACCTAATTCAAACTTTAACCTTAAAATCCTTGAAACAGCTTCATTCAATACCTCTTCACTGAGCTCGCCTGATTTAATGATATCAGTTAATTCATTGATGTAGACATAGCCTTCCATATCCATGTCGTTACCTGCGGATAGTGCCAGAATAGCCGCTTCCTTTTCATTAGCAGCATGGCCCCATGAGATGAGTTCTTTAATAGAAGCCCAATCCGATACAACAAGGCCTTTAAAATCCCATTTGCCCTTAAGCAATTCACGCTGCAATTCCTTATGGGCCGTTACCGGAATACCGTTTAAGTCGTTAAACGAGTTCATAAAAGTTTTTACACCTGCATTGGCAGCAGTTTTAAAAGGAGGTAATACCACATTATAAAGGGTTGAGGTTCCTATGTCTACAGTGTTATATTCTTTTCCTGCTTCGACAAAACCGTATGCCGCAAAATGCTTGGCGCAGGCAGCAATCGTATTTTTTGCACCAATATCATCGCCCTGAAAACCTCGAACTCTTGCCGCTGCTATTTTACTCCCAAGATAGGCGTCTTCTCCTGCCCCTTCCATAACGCGACCCCAACGTGGGTCTCTTGACACATCTACCATCGGAGCAAACGTCCAATGCAGTCCGGCTGCTGAGGCTTCAATAGCTGCAATTCTTGCAGATGTTTTAATTGCATCGAGGTCCCAACTAGCTGCTTCTGCTAAAGGAATAGGACTAATAGTTTTAAAACCATGAATAACATCATAACCAAACAGCAATGGTATACCAAGTCTCGTTTCTTCAACTGCGATTTTTTGAATGCGTTTGGTGTTTTTGGCACCATGAACATTTAACATAGCACCAACCCATCCCCTTTTTAAATGATCAAATTTTTCTTGGGCAGATTTAGTGTTAGCAGGGCCTGTACTCTCCCAAAAATCCGAGTACATGTTTAATTGGCCAACTTTTTCCTCTAAAGTCATTAAGGCCAAGAGTGAATCAACCTTTTTATCGATATCCATATTACTTTTTGATCGTGTAGATTTTTCATCTTTGTTGTCCATGCAGCTCGAAACCAATAGACTTATGACTAAATATACAATGAGTTTTAATCGCATCGTGTGCATTCAATTTATAATTTGTGGTTATAATCCCATTAGTCTATACCATCAGGAATAGCATTTATGAGTCGCTTGGTATAAGGTTTTTGAGGGTTAGAAAACACCTCATCAGCTTCTCCAATTTCTTCGATTTTTCCTTCGTTCATGACAAGAAGTTGGTCTGCCATATACTTTACAACGCTAAGGTCATGCGAAATAAAAATATAAGTAAAGCGATATTGGTCCTTAAGTTTATTCAATAGATTCAATACTTGAGCTTGTACCGATATGTCTAAAGCCGAAACCGATTCATCACAGATAATCAACTTAGGATTTAAAGCTATGGTTCTGGCAATGCCAATACGTTGTCTTTGGCCTCCTGAAAATTGGTGTGGAAACTTATCAAAATCTGCCTTAGAAAGCCCAACACTTTTTAAAATCTCCAAAACCTTAAGCTTTCGTTCTTTATTGTTTTCGCAGATGTTGTGCACTTTCATAGGCTCTAGTATAGCTTCACCTACCTTTAATCTAGGATTAAGTGAGGCAAATGGGTCCTGAAAGATAATTTGTATGTCTTTCCTAAGTCGCCTCATTTCAGATTTACTCAAATTGGTAATATCCTTTCCTTTATATCGGATTATTCCTGCTGTCGCCTTATCTAACTGTAAGATTATATTTCCTAATGTTGATTTGCCACAGCCAGATTCTCCTACCAAGCCTAAGGTTTCTCCGGGATATACTTTAAAACTGACGCCATTAACCGCCTTAAAAAAAGAATTAGACTTTAACCACCCAGATTTAGTTATATAAGCCTTCTCAACGTCATTGACTTCTAATAAGGGTTGTTGCTTATATAATTTCTTATGGCGCTGTTGGCGCTCTTTAGTTGTGATTAGTTCGTTTTTAAAGCTATTGGACATAAAATCCGAAATCGTCGGAAGTAGCTTCACTCTGTTTTTTGTAGAAGGTCTAGCACCTATCAATGCTTTTGTATAACGGTGTTTTGGATTATTAAAAATAGAAGATTTAGAACCTTGTTCTACGATTTCTCCCTTGTACATTACAATGACCTTATCTGCTATTTGAGACACCAAGGCCAGGTCATGGGATATGAAAAGAACGCTCATTTGGGTCTTTTTTTGAATGTCTTTAAGTAAGTCCAAGATTTCTTTTTGAACTGTAACATCCAGTGCTGTGGTTGGCTCATCTGCAATAAGGAGTTTTGGTTTGCACGCAATAGCCATGGCAATCATAACGCGTTGTTTTTGCCCACCGGAAATTTCGTGTGGATAGGCCTTATATATTCTTTCTGGGTGAGGAAGTTTCACTTGATCGAATAATTGTAAGACTTCAGCTTTTATCTCTGAAGAATTAAGGTTGAAATGTTCTTTAAGTATTTCTGCAACTTGGCTGCCACAGCTCATGGAAGGGTTTAAGGAGCTCATTGGCTCCTGAAAGATCATGGCAATGTCCTTGCCTCTAATTTTACGCATTTCGGTATTGGGAAGGCCTATGATCTCCTTGTTAGAGAGTAAAATGCTCCCGCTATTGATTTGAGATAGTTTGGGAGGCAATAATCCCATTAAGGCTAATGCCGTTACCGATTTCCCTGAACCTGATTCACCGACAATGGCAGTGAAGGAATTCCTAGGTAATTCAAAAGATATGGACTTAATGATTTCAGAATACACCTCCTTGTTTTTGAAAGAAATGGAGAGTTCTTTAACCTCTAAAAGCGGATATTTTACCATATGTAAATATAAAATATTAAGGGTTTATTCTTAGGATTTACACATAATGAAATTAACAATTAAACGTATAAAGCTGTCAGCCCATTACATAAAACACTTAAGCAGATATTTTAGATATGCAGGAACAAACACATCTTTAGTATATCATTATTGTGTTAAGATTTAATTTGAATCTACCATCTTTTAATTGATATTATATCCTTGACGATAGGACAATATGATTGTAATTATTAAATCCAAATATTTTACAGAATTGAAAAAACCATACTTGTTGATTTAATTCTTACACTAATATGTTTGGGATTTTTTCTTATTGAAAGTTTTTGCCTACAAATAATTACGGGTTTTCCGTAAATTTTTCAGTTTTAATTAAGAAAATATTAACAATCAAATTTTCAATCGAAAAAATAATTATTTTGAGGCATCACTAATAAATAATCTATTAACCCTCAACATTATGAAATTAAGACTACTCTGTCTTGTCGCGTTACTTGGCTATTCTCTTGCCTGGGGACAAGATAAAAATTTCTGGAAGCAAGAAGTTATAAGCTCCAGCAGAATTACTAAGCAAAGTCATCAAGCGCTAAAAAGCTATCAAACCTTTAGCCTAAATTTATCTGGACTGCAAGAAGCATTGAGCAATGCACCGCAGAGGAGCAGCAGTTTGCAATCTTCTGTCCAGATTTCAATTCCTAATTCGCAAGGAAAGCTTGAGCGCTTCTCCATTTTTGAAGCCTCAATAATGCATCCTGATTTGCAAGCAAGATATCCTGACATTAGATCATATGTTGGTAAGGGCATAGATGACCCTTCCGCAGTTATTAGATTCAGTGTTTCACCCCAAGGCTTTAATGCCATGATATTATCTGCAGATAGATATAGCACTTTCATTGAACCACTCGCTAGCGGTTCAGCTAATTACATCGTTTTTAACAGGCAAAACAGAATTGATTTCTCAAACAATTTTGAATGTGAGTTAACAGCACAAATGAATAATGCTATGACCTCTCAGGGTTCATTCGATAGGAATGCAGATGATGGCATTTTACGAACCTATAGGTTAGTTGTATCTGCGACTGGAGAATATACCCAGTATCATGGTGGTACCGTAGCATTAGCACTCGCTGCAATAAATACTACAATGACTAGGGTGAACGGACTTTTTGAGAATGATTTCAACGTTAATATGCAACTCATTGCAAATACCGATGATGTTATATATACTAATCCTTCAACAGACCCTTATGGCAGCACTACGACTAACTATAATTCTCAATTACAAAACACATTAACCAACGTTATCGGCGAAACCAATTACGATATAGGACACCTTTTCGCAAATCTCCAGAATAATGGTAATGCTGGCTGTATTGGTTGTGTATGTGTGAATGGTCAAAAAGGAAGTGGTTGGACCTCACTAACCATTCCCGAAGGTGACCCGTTCGATGTTGATTATGTGGCTCACGAAATGGGACACCAATTTGGAGCAAATCATACGTTTTCGTTTAGAAATGAAGGAACCAATGCTCATTATGAGCCAGGCAGTGGCTCAACAATTATGGGTTATGCAGGAATTACAGGTGCTACCGATGTACAATCTAATAGCGACCCTTATTTTCACTGGTACTCTGTACAACAGGTGACAGATTATGTAAAAACTACGAGCTGTCAAACCAATACCAATACTGGGAATTCAGTACCAACAGTTAACGCAGGCCCTAACTACACGATTCCGAGAGGAACACCGTTTGTCTTAGAAGGTTCGGCCAATGATAGTGACTCGGGCGATGTTCTCACATACTGTTGGGAGCAAGCCGATGAAAACGATGCGGCAACAACGGTGCCTTCTGTAAATAATACTACTGGAGTGGCCTTCCGCTCTTTTAGTCCAACAACAGATAACAAACGCTACTTCCCTCGTCTTGAAACAATAAAGGCGGGAGCTACATCTTGGCAATGGGAAGCAGTACCAAATGTTGCTCGTACGCTTAACTTTAGACTAACCGTAAGAGACAATAGACCAGGTGGTGCGGCTAATAATAGTGATGATGTACAAATTGCTGTAAATGGTACCGCAGGACCCTTTGTAGTAAATTCACCAAACACCAATGTAACTTGGAACGCTGGTACATTACAGTCAGTAACTTGGGATGTTGCCGGAACCACTGGTAATGGTATAAACGCGGCCAATGTTGATATTTTCTTGTCAACAGATGGAGGTGATACCTACACAGTTGCCTTAGCTACTAATGTCCCTAACGATGGGTCACATGATATAGTGGTTCCTGATGTTCAGGGTAACCAAAACAGGGTTATGGTGAGAGGTGCTAATAATATTTTCTTTGATATTTCAAATACCAACTTTACCATTGGACCACCTGTAGTATGTAATGCAACTGTACCTAATGGATTAAATGCTACGAACGTAGCCACAACTACCGCTACCCTGAGTTGGGATGCGGTTCCTGGAGCCACTTATGATCTAAGATATCGCCAAGTGGGTACTACGACATGGACAACTGTCGCGGTAACTGGAATTTCAGAAACGTTGTCTGGATTAACAGCACTTACGCAGTACGAGGCTCAGGTTAGAAGTAAATGTTCTGGCGGAGCTACTTCTGCATTTAGTAGCTCAATTAACTTCACTACAACAGACGTGCAGTTAAACTATTGTAATTCAGCAAGTACCAATGTTAATGATGAATTTATAAGTAGGGTACAACTCAATACAATTGATAATCCCTCGGGAGGTCAATTCTATTCAGATTTCACTAATATTTCGACAACGCTTACCAAAGGAACGCAGTATACTATTACCATTACACCAACTTGGACCGGAACAGTTTATAGTGAAGGGTATTCCGTCTGGATAGATTATAATCGTGATGGTGATTTTCTGGACGCAGGAGAACAAGTTTTCACACAAGCACCAACAACGGCTACTCCTGTCTCAGGCTCATTTACGGTGCCTGCTTCAGCGACGGAGGCCAGCACAAGAATGCGTGTAACATTAAGTTATAACGAAATTGTTGGACCTTGTGCCTCGTTCACGTTTGGAGAAGTTGAAGATTATACAATAATCATTGAAGGTTCGGGACCTGATACCACACCTCCTGTAATTACCTTAAATGGAGCTTCTCCTTTAGACTTAACTCAAGGTGACGTCTACACGGAGCTAGGAGCAACTGCAACGGATAACGTTGATGGAGATATTTCTGCAAACATCGTTATTGGCGGTGATGTTGTAGATACCAATACGCTCGGCACATATATAGTAACGTATAATGTAAGTGACGCAGCGGGTAACGCAGCTACAGAGGTTACTAGGATAGTCAATGTCAATGAGCCATCAAATGGGTGTTCAGGAGGAATTTCTACATTCCCATATGCTGAAGGCTTTGAAGGGTCTACAGGTGGTTGGACACAGTCTGCCGCTGATGACCTCAATTGGACTGTCAATTCTGGAGGCACACCTTCTAGTGGTACAGGACCTTCTACAGCAACTGAAGGCAGTTTCTACATTTACGTTGAAGCTTCTGGACAAGGGACTGGATATCCTGATAAACGTGCAATTATAACATCTCCGTGCTTTGATTTAAACGGTGTGTCATCTGCATCTTTTGATTTTGCCTATCATATGTTTGGTGCGGCAGATATGGGAACCATTGACTTAGAGGTCAGTGATGATGAGGGTGCCACTTGGACAAGTATTTGGAGCCAGTCTGGTAATCAAGGCAACCAGTGGAATAGTCAAAGTGTAAGTTTGGATGCCTATGTTGGCAAAGGTATACAATTACGATTCAATCGATTTGTTGGTAGTACTTGGCAAGCAGATATAGCTATCGATGGTATTCAATTAACAGCTTCTGGGCCAGATGTTACACCACCAGTTATCACACTTAACGGTCCAGCAACTTTAGATTTAAATGTAGGTGATTCTTATACAGAACAAGGTGCGACGGCAACAGATAACGTAGATGGTGATATTTCAGGGTCTATTGTTATTGGAGGCGATACTGTTAATACATCTATTGCAGGTGTTTATGTGGTGACATATAATGTTAGTGATGCCGCAGGAAATGCTGCTGCTGAAGTTACTAGAACTGTTACCGTAATTGCTGA
>CAZGDG010000021.1:6516-27799 GCA_964524415.1 uncultured Flavobacteriaceae bacterium | reverse complement strand
ATGCCGCAGGAAATGCTGCTGCTGAAGTTACTAGAACTGTTACCGTAATTGCTGATACCACACCACCAGTAATAACTTTAATTGGGGCAGCAACAATTAATCTAGAACTTGGTGATTCATTTACCGATCCTGGTGCTACCGCATCAGATAATGTTGATGGTGATTTGACCTCGAGCATTATTGTAGGAGGTGACACGGTTAATACAAATATTGTGGGCTCCTATGTAATCACGTATAATGTCAGTGATGCTGCAGGGAACGCGGCCACAGAAGTTACTAGGACTGTAAATGTTTCGCCTGATACCACAGCGCCTGTTATTACATTGATTGGTAATCCAACAATAAATCTCAATGTTGGAGACACTTATGTTGAACAGGGAGCTACGGCTACTGACAATTTGGATGGTGACATCTCAGCTAATATTGTGATTACCGGAACAGTGAACACTTCAATCGCAGGTACGTATTTTGTCAATTATAATGTGAGTGATGCTGCTGGCAATGCTGCGAACCAAGTGACCCGAACCGTAAATGTGGCCGCGGACACAACGGCACCCGTGATTACTCTGATTGGTGCGTCCACTATAAATTTAATAGTAGGAGATATCTATGTAGAACAAGGCGCTACAGCCACAGATAATATAGATGGGGATTTAACGGCAAGTATAGTTATTGCAGGTGCAGTAGACACCAATACTGCAGGTACGTATCAAGTAACTTATAATGTTAGCGATAGTGCTGGTAATGCTGCTTCGGAATTGATTAGAACCATAAATGTTGCTGAACCATCCACGGGATGTTCAGGAGGCATTTCTACTTTCCCATATTCGGAAGGCTTTGAAGGCTCTTTAGGAGCATGGACGCAATCTACTGCAGACGACCTCAATTGGACCGTTACTTCTGGAGGCACACCTTCAAGCGGAACGGGTCCTTCTAGTGCTTTTGAAGGCAGTTCGTATATCTTTGTTGAGGCCTCTGGTCTAAATACAGGTTATCCAGATAAAAGAGCAATCATTACATCACCTTGTTTTGATTTAGTTGGAATTGCAACGCCAATATTTAGTTTTCAATACCATATGTTCGGTGCTGCTGATATGGGATCGATTGCTGTTGAAATATCTGATGATGACGGTGAAACGTGGGCAAACCTATGGAGTCAGACAGGGAATCAAGGTAGTCAATGGCTAAAAGTTAATTTAGACCTTTCTGCTTATATAGGAAGTAGTGTGCAAATTCGATTTAATAGATTTGTAGGCAGTACTTGGCAAGCAGATATTGCAATAGATAACATTAACTTAACTGATGGTGTGATAGTTCTGCCTAGTTGTTCAGGAGGAATTACGTCGTATCCTTATTCTGAAGGCTTTGAGAATACTTTAGGAGGTTGGACACAATCAGCTGCAGATGATTTAAATTGGACAGTTGATGCTAACGGAACACCATCTAGTGGAACAGGTCCTTCGAGCGCAATTCAAGGGTCGTTCTATATCTATGTTGAAGCTTCTGGCAATGGTACGGGATATCCAAATAAACGAGCGATTATAAACTCGCCTTGTTTTGACTTAACTAGCGTAACTTCCGCCAATTTTAGTTTTAATTACCATCAGTTCGGTTCAAGCAATATGGGAACAATTGATCTAGAAGCAAGTATTGACAATGGTGCATCTTGGGTTAGTATTTGGAATAGCTCAGGTAACCTTGGGGATTCTTGGCAGTCTGCAAGTATAGACCTTTCAGCTTATATAGGAGGTAGTGTACAGTTAAGATTTAACAGATTAACAGGAAGTACATGGCAGGCAGATTTAGCCATTGATAATATTAATCTTACTGCAGGAACAGCAAGATTTGAAACGTCAAGAGAAGTTGTAGCAGATGAGTTAAAAGATATTGTCATTTATCCAAATCCGGTAAGAGACAATACACTTCACATAAAGTCATCATTCTCGCGTCTTTCTTACGAAATCTATAATTCAATAGGTCAACTTGTAGGACGTGGAGAGGTTAAGAACAATCAAATTGACGTAAGTCGATTAGAAAGTGCTGTTTATCAGATTCAATTTATATCTGACGAAGGCAGTATGATGAAACGATTTATTAAGAACTAAGTTATTACGATGCCAAATAAAAAACCCGGAAAAGCTTCCGGGTTTTTTTATATGTGCTTTATTTCATTGTCGTGTAGTAGCTCATCACCTCTTAGTCTTAGTAAAATTTGTGCAACAGCAATAGTATCTCTCTCACAATAAGTTATAATACGGTCTAAGTCCTTGTCTTTATAATATACTTTATAAACTTCGCTACCATCAATATCTTCTTTCGGCGATGGAATCCCCAACACATTGGTTAAAAGCTTTAAAGAGGTATAAGTTTTATAGTCACCAAATTTCCATAGTTCTAAGGTATCTAAGTGCGGTACTTCCCAGGGTTTTTTACCAAATAAATTTAGCTTGTATGGTAAGGTTATGCCATTAATAATCATACGTCTAGCAATGTATGGAAAGTCGAATTCTTTACCGTTATGAGCGCAAAGAAGGTGTTTATTTTGACTGAAATGGGAAATCACAAGATTCTTGAAATCCTTCAGAATTTTAATTTCATCACCATAAAACGACGTGACTCGAAATTGCCTTATGTCGCCCTCAAAATGAAAATAACCAACGGAAATACAGATTATTTTACCAAATTCCGCCCATATTCCAGCACGTTCATAAAACTCCTCTGCGTTGAAGTCGTCTTTACGCTGGTATCGTGATTTGTCTTCCCAAAGCTCTTTTTTAGTATCATCAAGCTCATTGAAACCTTCTGTTTCTGGTACGGTTTCAATATCTAGAAACAAGATATTTTCAAGATTGAGTTTTGAAATCATAGGCCTAACATTTCATAAGCTTCATCTATGTAAATATAAAAATCTTCTGGAAATGAGTTAACTACATTTGGACTTCTATGATGACCAAGCCTAACCACTATTAAATTATCCTCTGGAATTGTAATGACATATTGCCCCAAAATACCGCGCATGGCAAAAATGTGTTTTCCTAAATAATCGCTTATCCAAAAGCCATAACCATAAGGCTGCCCTATAAAACGAGATTGAGTTGCTTTAGCCACATAGGTAGAGTCTAGTATTTGTGTTCCATCCCAGCGCCCATGATTTTTGTAAAGTTTCCCAAATCTAGCGAAATCCCTAGCATTACTAGAAATACAGCAAAAGGCCTTTGCTAAACGGTTGTCCTCATCATCTAACTGCCATAGTGCATTTTCTGATGCTCCCAGTGGTTGCCAGAAACTCTCAGATAAGTAATTAGCTAATGGTTTGTTTGTGGCTTTCTGTATGATCATTCCTAAAAGTTGGGTGCTGCCACTGAGATACTCAAATTCTTTTCCAGGCTCCTTTCTGACTTTTTGATTTAAAATGGTTTCTGCTAAATCGTCATCATAATTTGCTCTCGCTGTAATTGAAAACGGACTTGTATAATGCTCAACCCAATCGAGACCAGAAGCCATAGAGGCCAAATCGCCTACAGTAGTTTTCGCGTTTTTATATTGTGGATAGAAATCACTAATGGGTTGGTCCAGGCCTTCAAGGTAACCATCCATAATTGCTTTGGCCATTAGGGATGAGGTTATGCTTTTAGCCATGGAGAAGGAATTGGTTTTAGAGTTTTTGCCGTAACCGTCGGCATACCATTCGTACCAAATGCTATCATTTTTGATGATAAGATAAGCCACGGAGCCAAATTCATTATGTGTATTGGTCAGTCGTTTGGTTGGGCCTACTGAATTATAGGATTGGTCCAGAGGCCAAACATCTGTTTGTGTTCCTTTTTTTATGGTGTCGTTTTCAAAATAGGGATAGTCATCTATGAACGCAGTAACGTGCCCTGTAAAATATACAACCCTAATGCCTTTAAGGATATAGTCGTAATCGGAAATATAGGCCAGAATAACTATTGCGGCCAATAGTCCTATTAACCATTTAAGTGTTTTTTTTAGATACGTCATGATTCAATATTATTGATTACTAAAATAAGGATTGTTGTTGGATTGCACCTTCGTGCTTTAATAGCCACGCTTTGCGTTGTAGTCCTCCAGCATATCCAGTAAGGCTACCATCACTTCCTATTACCCTATGGCACGGAACGACTATCCATAATGGATTTTTTGAATTTGCATTTGCAACTGCACGAATGGCTTTTTCATTGCCTAATGCTCTTGAAAGCTCAAGGTATGTTGTCGTTTTTCCAAAAGGGATAGTTTGTAAGTGCTGCCACACGTTTTTCTGAAATTCGGTTCCTTCAGGATTTAGCTTGAGTTCAAAAGTTTTACGTTTACCACTAAAATATTCATGAAGCTGATTTGCACAGTTTTGAAGTTCCAAAGGAATTTTTTCGGAAAGACGTTCTTGGGAATCTAAAATTTTAATTGAAGTAATGCCTCTATCAGTTCCTTGAACCATGGCATGTCCCAAAGGTGTATCTACAATACACTGAAGCATTAATTTTCGGGATTGTCACTTTCAATTAATCCTAGGCGTTTTGCTCTTGCTTCCCAACTACGTCTAGCCAATAATTGTAGGTCGGATACATTATCGCTTTCATCCATAATTTCTAGACCTAGAAGGGTCTCTATAACATCTTCCATAGTAACCAAACCACTAACGGACCCATATTCGTCTACAACAAGTGCCATGTGGTTACGACTTTCTACAAGTTGTTCAAATAATTTAGGAATAGGCATACTACGATTTACGATAATGATTTTACGCTTTATCTCGGAGAGTGTCTTTTTTCCATTTCCGAGGGCCATTTCCCTGAACACTTCATCTTTGAGGACAAGACCTGTTATATTATCGGTTTCTTCCGTATATATAGGAATACGTGAGAACCTGATATTTTGGTTTTCATTAAAAAATGCCTCAATGGTTGTTTGCTCATCGTCCGTTTTCATAACCGTCCGAGGTGTCATAATATCTTTAGCTTGAACGTCTTTAAAGGTCAACAGATTTTTTATCACCTTGCTCTCACTCTCTTCAAAAACCCCTTCTTCATGTGCAATGTCTGCCATAGCTGCAAAGCCTTCCCTACTTAGTACACTTCCATGCCCTTTGCCTCCGATGAGTTTAGTGGTGAGTTGCAACAACCATAAGATTCCGGTCCATTTTAACGGGAAAATAAGAATATTTAAAGCCTTAGCCGTAAAATTTGCAAGGTGTTTCCAATAGGTGGCGCCAATGGTTTTTGGAATAATTTCTGAAGCGACCAAAATAAGAATAGTCATCACTGTAGAAACAACACCTACCATGACATCTTCCGTGAATTCAATACCAAAAAAGCTCTGGGTGTCACTACCATAAGATTCGGCATAGGCTACTTTGGCCTGGACACCTACTAAAATGGCTCCAACGGTATGCGCTATGGTATTTAAGGTAAGTATGGCGATTAGAGGTCTGTCTACGTCTTGTTTTAATTCCTCTAATTCAGTTGCGTAGGATTTGCCTTCTTTCTTCTTAACGTTAATAAATGTTGGTGTTATACTTAATAACACGGCTTCTAATATGGAACATAAAAACGAAAAGAAAATAGAAATTACAGCGTAAAAAATGAGTAAGCCCATTAATGCATCTAAGATTAGTTATTACGAATTTACGAAATCAAATTAACAACATCCTTAGCAAAGTAACTTGCAATAATGTCGGCACCAGCTCTTTTTATGGCGGCAACCTGCTCAAGCATCACGCTGTCGTGGTCTAGCCAGCCTTTTTCTGCAGCAGCTTTAAGCATGGCATACTCTCCAGAGACTTGATAGACTGCAATTGGAACATTAAAACTGTTTCTTATATCCCTGACGATATCCAAATAACATAATCCAGGCTTTACCATAACAATATCTGCTCCCTCGTTGATATCCATTTGAGTTTCCCTTATGGCCTCATCTCTATTGGCAAAATCCATTTGATACGTTTTTTTGTCCTTCGGAATGTCATGCGCATCTACTGGCGCAGAATCTAAAGCGTCCCTAAATGGGCCATAAAAAGATGAGGCATATTTAGCCGAATAACTCATTATGCCAGTATCTATAAAATTAGATTGGTCCAATGCTTCTCTGATTCCAAGAACCCGACCATCCATCATATCACTTGGTGCTACGAAATCGGCACCAGCTTCGGCATGGGAGATACTCATTTGGGCCAACACCTCGACTGTAGCATCATTGATAATTTTTCCATTTTCAATAATCCCATCATGACCGTAGATTGAGAATGGGTCCAAGGCAACGTCGGTCATCACCAACATTTCAGGACACACTTCTTTCACGATTTTAATGGCGCGTTGCATAAGGCCATTGGGATTTAAAGCTTCCGTCCCTTTGTTATCTTTGAGTTTGTCATCAACTTTCACAAAAAGTAAAACAGATTTTAAACCTAAATTCCATAGTAGTTTTACTTCTTCTTTTAACAGGTCTAAACTGAACCTATAATAATTTGGCATCGAAGGAATTTCTTCCTTAACACCTTTGCCTTCAACAACAAAAAGCGGTACTAGGAAGTCATTGGGAGTAATCGTTGTTTCTCTAACAAGGCTTCTTATGGCCTCGTTTTGTCGTAATCGTCTATTTCGTCGTATTGGAAACATGTTATATCCAGTTTTTAGGTTCTTTTAGAACGGCAATTAATTTTTCCTCGTCACTTCCTTTTTCGGGATGGTGGTTGTAGACCCACTGCACATGAGGTGGTAAACTCATAAGGATACTTTCTATTCTTCCGTTGGTTTTTAAGCCAAACAGTGTTCCCTTATCGTGAACTAAATTGAACTCCACATAGCGTCCGCGTCTAATTTCCTGCCAATGTCTGTTTTGCTCTGTATAACTGAGATGTTTTCTTTTTTCAACTATGGGAACATAAGCATCAAGAAAACTATCACCAACCTCGGTTACAAAATCGTACCATTGTTGCATACTCATGTCTTCTGTTGCTTTGCAGTAGTCAAAAAACAAACCACCTATGCCGCGTGCTTCATTTCTATGTGAATTATAGAAGTAGTCATCGCATTTTGCTTTATACATTGCGTAAAATTCAGGATGATGGTTATCGCATGCGGTTTTGCAAACACGATGAAAATGGATAGCATCCTCCTCAAACAAATAATAAGGCGTTAAGTCTTGTCCTCCGCCGAACCACTGGTCTACTATATTTCCGGCTTGGTCGTACATTTCAAAATAGCGCCAGTTGGCATGTACGGTTGGTACCATAGGATTTTTAGGATGCAATACCAAGCTTAAGCCACAAGCAAAAAAATCAGCATCTTCAACCCCAAAATAGTGTTGCATGGTTTCTGGTAATTTTCCGTGAACGGCTGAAATATTTACACCACCTTTTTCAAAAACATTACCATTTTCTATAACTCGGGTTCTGCCACCACCACCTTCTTTCCGTTTCCACAGATCTTCTTTAAACGTTGCCTTACCATCTACAGCTTCAAGTTTAGTGGTAATAGTGTTCTGCAAGTCTTGTATATAATTATAAAATTGGTCTTTTAAGGTCATGTAAAATGGTTTACGATTTCAATTCTTTAAGGTCTGGGTGTAAGGCCTTAACTGTAGATACTGATGCTGCTGTAACCGATAAAGGAAGAACAAGTACAACGCCAATAAATGGAATTAGTAATAGGAGTAGAAATCCGATACCATTCCCGATGGAGAGACCACGATGTTTTTTAACAAAAGCAATACTTTCCCTGTAAGAGAAGTGGCGCTCCAAGGTATAATCGATATTTCCAAATCCTGCATAGTATGCCTGAACCATAAACAATAGAATGGTAGAGAATATATTGACTATAGGAATGAATTTTAAAAGTAAAATAGGAATGGTTAAAACTAATTCCATAATCAGGTTTCTACCATTGATTCTTATACCACGCCACAATTGCGACATAAAGCTCGTTTCCCTACTGGTTATTTGTTCAGATTGGGTAATGTAGGCTTCAATTTTTTCTGAGACTGGACTCATAAAAGGGGCAGACAAGGCCATGATGATGTGCTTAAACAGAATTAGCCCAATTACAATAATAACTAAACCGCCAATGATAGAGCCTATCGTTGTAAATGCGGATTTTCCCCATTCCCAGACCCAGACCTTGGCTATCCAGTCACCCAAATTATCGGACCACCCATAGGCGGCCGAGATAATTACAAAAAACACAATAAGGCTTATAAGTATTGGAATAGCAAAGTATCGCCACAATTTCAATTTTGAAATGAGCGCAAATCCTCCTGAATAGGCTTGTAATCCCTTTATGATGTTTTTAAACATGATACTCCTTAACGGCATCGATAAATGCCTTGGCATTATCTAATGGTATGTTAGGTAATATACCGTGTCCTAAATTTACGATGTATTTGTCTTTTCCGAAGTCATCAATCATTTGTTTTACCATTTTTTTGATTTCGGCAGGAGGTGAAAACAAACGGGAAGGATCAAAATTGCCTTGCAGTGTGATCTGACCTCCTGTTAAGTAGCGTGCATTTTTTGCAGAGCAGGTCCAGTCGATACCTAGCGCAGAGGCATTAGACTTGGCCATCTCGCCCAAGGCAAACCAGCAACCTTTCCCGAAGGCAATTACAGGCGCATGATCTTTTAATGCTTCAATAATTTGGTTGATATATTGCCATGAAAATTCTTGATAGTCAGTTGGAGAGAGCATACCGCCCCAAGAATCAAAAATTTGAACCGCATTACAACCTGCATCAACTTTAGCTTTGAGATAGGCTATCGTTGTATCTGTAATTTTCTGTAATAATTGGTGTGCCGCAACAGGATTGGTAAAACAGAATTGTTTCGCCTTATCAAAATTTTTGCTGCCTTGCCCTTGAACACAATAACATAAAATAGTCCATGGCGAACCAGCGAATCCAATAAGTGGTATCTCATCATTGAGCAACTCTTTGGTTGCCTTAATGGCCTGCATCACATAATCGAGTTCAACTGTGACATCTGGAACTATCACATTATCCACGTCTTTTTGATTTCGCACAGGATTGGGTAAATAAGGCCCAAAATTGGGCTTCATTTCTACCTCGATATTCATTGCTTGAGGAATAACCAAAATATCGGAAAACAAAATAGCTGCATCCATGCCATAGCGTCTTATGGGCTGCACCGTTATTTCGCTAGCCAATTCTGGTGTACGACATCGTGTAAAGAAATCGTACTTTTCTTTTATGGCCATAAATTCTGGGAGGTATCTTCCTGCCTGACGCATCATCCATACAGGTGGCCGTTCAACCGTTTCACCTTTTAAGGCACGCAGGTATAAATCGTTTTTAATCATTTTCTTGCATAATACTCATTAACCAATTCAATCACACTCTCTACTGTTGGTACTTTTGCAACCCTTACGTCCTCAAAATATTTTTTAGCCTCTTTGGCCGTGGTTTCACCAATACAAAAGGCTATGCCTTGAGCTTTATTATGATTTAAAAAACTCTGAACAGTAGAAGGACTGTAAAACATGATGCCTTCTAACTCGTGCGTAATTTTCTCAGCGTCAAATTTAGTCTGGTAGGCTTCAATTTCGTTAACAGTGATGCCGTGTTCCATAAGTTTTGAAGGGAGGTAATCCAACCTAATATCACTACAAAAATAGGTCGCTTCCTTACCTTCTAGTTGATTTACGAGATAATCTGCCAGTTTTTTGGCGTTGGGTTCTACATGGGTGACATTTCCAATACGTTTTTCAACCATTCGCTTGGTACGTCGTCCTACACAGTAAATAGTTTCGAACTGAAGTTCTGTTGGGGCGAAATTATGTAATAAGGCTTCAACGGCATTTTTACTTGTAATGATGACGTTTTCAAGAGGTTCTCTAACAACCGTTCTTGGTATGCGGTTTAAACTGATTTTTACCGCATCATTACTCAAAGCAGACACATCATTATGGAAGAGATGAAGCTGGTCGTCACTTAATGTTTTCGTAGAATATATATTAATCTTTAGTTCGCCCTTTTTGATGTCGTCCATCAATAATTTTCCACCTTTGCTAATAATGTAATCCGCACAGTCTTCACCTAGTGTTTGATGTTTTCCTAAGGGAACCGATTTAGAGATTTCTACTTTTTTACTGCCATCTTTGCTAAGTAAAATGCCCTTGAATTGAATTTCTTCATTTTTCACAAAAGCTAAAGCACCAATAGGTGCGGTGCACCCACCTTCTAATCGGTTTAGAAACTTGCGTTCTATAGTGGTACAGATTTCCGTTTCCTCATGATTGATTTCATTACAGATCTCTCGAGTTTCGGTATCGTCCTCTAGGGCCGTAACCATAATGGCACCTTGTGCAGGAGCTGGAATCATCCAGCTGAGGTTAATGGCATTTTCCGGTCTTAGGTTTAACCGTCCTATTCCGGCTGCGGCAAAAATGGCAGCATTCCAGTTCTCGTTTTTCTGAAGTTTCTCTAAGCGAGAATTTACGTTTCCTCGCAATCCTACAACCGTATGCGTGGGATAACGGTTAAGCCATTGTGCCCTGCGCCTAAGGCTTCCCGTTGCAATAACCGCATCCTTGGCAGATAAGAACTCTTCATTGTTTTTAAAGACCAATGTGTCGTTAACGTTACCACGTTTGATAACAGCAGCCTGAACTATGCCTTTAGGGAGGACTGTTGGCACATCTTTTAAGGAATGTACTGCAATATCAATGTCCTCATTGAGCATGGCAATATCCAGCGTTTTTGTAAATATTCCTGTAATACCGAGCTCATAAAGCGGTTTGTCCAATACAAGATCGCCTGTGGATTTAATGGGAACAATGACAGTTTTATGCCCAAGTGTTTCCAGTTGAGACTGTACCGTTTTGGCTTGCCAAAGCGCTAATTCGCTATCGCGCGTACCAATGCGAATTACCTTAGACATTTTCTGTGGTTTCTTCTAGCTGAAATATTTTTTTGATGAGTTCTATGCTCTCGTCTGAAGTCACTTTGTCTTCTTTTAAGTGGTGAGCAAAGTGATTCGTGATTTTCTGAATGATATTATTACTTATAAGCTCTGCTTGGTCTTCATTGAAGTCTGCCAATTTTTTCCGTTGTGTATTGATTTCAGCAGTTTTTAAATCAATGAGCTTGTGTTTAATGGCCTGAATGGTGGGAACAAATTTTAGAGTGTCTATCCAGGCATTGAATTCAGCCATGATTTCGGCTATAATACTTTCAGCTTTTGGGATAAAAGCCTTGCGTTTTTCTAAAGTATCGTCTGTAATCTTTGCCAAATCATCCATGTGAACCAAGGTTACATGCTCTAATTCGGTGACATCTTCGCTAATGTTTTTAGGAATGGATAAATCTAAAAGCAATAAGGGTTTTTGAGTTGAGATTAGCGATTTAAAGACGGTTGGATTCTCAGCCCCTGTTGCTACAATGACAATGTCAGAGGTGTTTATTTCGTCTTCAAGATTATTGAAGTCCTTAACGATAAGATTAAATTTACCTGCAACTTCTTCTGCCTTGGTTTTGGTCCTATTTATTAAGGTGATATGAGAGTTTTTGGTATGCTTAACTAAATTTTCACAAGTGTTACGGCCAATTTTACCAGTACCGAACAATAAAATATTTTTATCGGAAACATTCTTAACATTGGTCATAATATATTGTACCGCTGCAAAGGACACAGAGGTTGCGCCAGAAGAAAGCTCTGTTTCATTTTTAATGCGCTTACTCGCTTGTATAACTGCATTTATCAAACGCTCAGAAAAGGAGTTGAGTAACCCTTGTTTCTTAGAGCGTCTTGCGGCTGTCTTCAACTGACTGATAATTTCAAAATCACCAAGGATTTGGCTATCCAAACCAGACCCTACCCTGAACATGTGTGAAATGGCCTCTTTTCCCTTGAAAATGTAGGCTACGTCCTGAAATTCCTCAACCGTACCTTTGGTGTTTTCACATAAGAGATGAATAAGCTGATAAGGATGCTCGGCAAAGCCGTACAATTCTGTGCGATTACAGGTAGAGATTACAACCAAGCTTTCAATGCCGTTGTTTTTAGCCTGCTCCAATAGGCGCACTTTTGCTGTGTCACTTAAACTAAAATGACCGCGGATTTCGGCATCAGCTTTTTTATAGCTTAAGCCAATAGCATAAAAGTATGTTGATTTGTGTTGCATTCGCTCGTTTACCTGACTCGGGAAATTAACAATGCAAAAATAATTTTGTTGATAACATAAAAGTAACGCTGTAGGAACATTTAATATCGTTTCGGGTTTTTTAAGATAGTTTTTAAACAAAACATGATATTTGTCATATTTTTGTACTCGAATAAGCTGATTTCAGCACGTTGCTTTAGAATAAGTCTAAATAATAAGAATAAAAAAACTAGGTTTGTCGGAACTAAAAAATATCGCTAAAAGTACTTTTGAGGAAACATTTATAGAAGAAGGGTTCTTTGTCCTTACTTACAAAAATGAAACAGACGCAATTGAAGTGATTGAACGTGAGATTGATAGCACCTACATTCAGTTTCATTTCTGTACAAAAGGGAATTCCATTTTTGTTTTTAACAACGGGAGATATTCCTTAAACATCAATGAAGACACCTCCTTGTTGCTGTATAACCCTGAGCGGGATTTACCCATACATCTAGAATTGCAACCACAAGCAGCTTTGGTATCTTTGATTATTTCCATAAAAAAGTTTCACAGCTTATTTTCTAAGGATGTGAGCTACATCACCTTTTTAACGGAAGGTAATCGTGACAAGAAATACTACAAGGATGATAAAATTTCACCATCCATGGCGGTTGTACTCAATCAAATGCTTGGTTTTAATTTAAACCGTATGGTAAAACCCATGTTTTTTAAGGGGAAAGCCTATGAGCTGCTAGCGCTTTTTTTTAATAAAAGTGAAGATGCTGATGTAGAGCAATGTCCATTTCTTGTTGATGAGGTCAATGTTGCCAAATTGAAAAGAGCTAAGGATATCATCATTTCTAGAATGACCGAACCGCCAACCCTTCAGGAATTGGCCATAGAAGTGGAGTTGAGTCTTAAAAAGTTAAAAGAAGGCTTTAAGCAGGTTTATGGCGACTCTGTTTACAGTTACCTGTTTGATTATAAAATGGATGTAGCTAGAAAACTGCTGGAATCTGGAGAACACAACGTTAATGAGGTAGGATTAAAAGTAGGTTATAGTACGGCAAGCCATTTTATAGCAGCTTTTAAGAAGAAGTATGGCACTACGCCCAAGAAATATATACTGGAAAGGACTAAATAAAAACTCAATAGTCTAATCGTTAAATATGATGGTGTGCCTATTTATATTAAGCTTAGGGTATTGTATTTTTGCATTAAAGCAATCAAATCCCTCAGTTTTTACTAAAAAACGACTATGAAAAAAGGAATATTATTGGTTAATCTGGGGTCTCCAGACAGTCCAGAACCTAAGGACGTAAAAACGTATTTAGGAGAGTTTTTAATGGACGAGCGCGTTATTGACGTTCCATTGTGGGCGAGAAACCTTCTGGTTAAAGGTATTATTCTCAACACCAGACCAAAGGCATCTGCCAAAGCTTATAAAAAGATATGGTGGGAAGAAGGCTCGCCATTGATTGTGCTTTCTGAGCGTCTTCAAGAAAAGATTCAAAAACAAGTGGATTATCCTGTGGCCTTAGCCATGCGTTATGGAAGTATGACCATAAAGAAAGGCCTTCAGGAATTGGTAGATAAAGGAGTTGAAGAAGTATTTCTTATTCCGCTATATCCACAGTACGCTATGGCAACTACGGAAACTATTTTGGTGTTGGCAGAAGAGATTCGCCGTGAGTTCTTTCCGCAGTTGCAAATAACCGACCTTAAGCCTTTTTACAACAATCCAGATTATATCGAAGTACTCTCAAATAGCATTGCCAAAAGTTTAGAAGGCAAAGAGTATGAGCATTTGCTATTTTCATACCATGGAGTTCCAGAACGTCATATTAGAAAAAGTGATGTTACCAAGTCACATTGTAACCCTAAGCCAGGCACCAACTGCGCTTGCTGTAAAACTCCGTCACCTGCCCATGAATTCTGCTATAAGCACCAATGCGTTGAGGTGACTCGATTGGTTGGAGAGAAGCTAGGTTTGGAGGAAGGAACCTATTCAACAAGTTTTCAGTCACGCCTAGGATTTGATCCGTGGTTAAGACCATACACAGACCGTACCATAGAGCGTTTTGGCAAGGAAGGCATGAAAAAAATGGCTATAGTAACACCTGCTTTTGTAAGCGATTGTCTAGAGACTTTGGAGGAAATAGCCATGGAAGGCGAAGAAATTTTCCATGAAGTGGGAGGTGAAGAATTTACCACCATTCCCTGTTTAAACGATAACGACGATTGGGCGGCTCTATTAGCCAAATGGATTAATGAGTGGGCAACTGCTAAAATTACTGCCGTTTAATGGCCAAGGTTAGTTCACAGGAATTAGGTAATCAACCCATTGGTAAATTATTGATCAAGCAGGCGGTACCTGCCTCAATTGGGATACTTGTCATGTCCCTTAATATTCTAATTGATACCATTTTTGTTGGTAATTGGATAGGCTCCGTTGCCATTGCCGCTATAAACGTTGTGCTTCCTGTATCCTTTTTTATTGCAGCGCTTGGGATGGCTATTGGTATTGGTGGGTCTTCCATAATTTCTAGAGCTTTGGGCGCAGACGATAGCACCAAGGCCCTGACGACTTTTGGAAACCAAATCACCTTAACGGTTCTGTTTACCGTGTCCTTGGTGATACCTGGACTCTATTTTGTTGATAGTATAATTCCTGCATTTGGTGGAAAAGGCGCCATCTTTGACCCAGCAAAGATTTATTACACGATTGTTTTGTATGGCATTCCGTTCTTGGCCCTTTGTATGATGGGTAATACGGTAATCCGAGCAGAAGGGAAACCTAAATTTGCGATGTATGCCATGTTAATCCCATCCGTTGGTAACTTGCTGTTGGATTACATCTTAATAAAGGTTTTTGATTTTGGTATGTATGGCGCCGCATGGGCAACAACCGCCTCCTATATGCTGTGTCTTGGGTTTATCATTTGGTTCTTTTTCTCCAACAATTCAGAATTAAAAATCACCAATTGTAATTTTAAATTACAGTTACCCATAGTTAAGGAAATTGGGTCTCTCGGTTTTGTAACCTTATCAAGACAAGCAGCGGTTAGCGTCACCTATCTTTTAATGAACAATATTTTGTTTGAATTTGGAGGTGAAACCTCTGTGACGGCCTACGCAATCGTTGGTCGTATGATAATGTTTGCTTTTTTTCCCATTTACGGCATTACCCAAGGATTTCTGCCAATTGCAGGATTCAACTATGGAGCCCAGAATTACAAACGGGTAAGGGAAAGTATCATAACAGCCATTACATACGCTGCAATATTGGCAGCATTGGTTTTTGTGTTCTTAATGGTATTCCCAGAAGCCATTACCCGATTATTCACTCAAGATGAAGCTGTACTGCGGGAAACACCGCCTGCTATGCGTTACGTGTTTTTAGCCACACCAATTATAGCTGTGCAACTTATTGGAGCAGCTTATTTTCAGGCTATTGGAAAAGCAGTGCCAGCGTTGCTTTTAACCTTATCGAGGCAGGCCATATTTTTTATTCCATTAATTTTCATACTACCATATTTTTATGGTGAATTAGGAGTTTGGTTGGCTTTTCCTGCCGCAGATATTTTATCAACTATAGTTACTGCTTATTATTTACACAGGGAAGTGAAGTTAAATTTACTGCCTTACGAAACAAAATAATTATAAAGTTGTAATTTTAGGCATCAACAAACTAACCTTATTTCTATGCGTTATTCAGCTATTCTGATGGCTTTCGTGCTGTCATTCTTCACTTTAAATATTGATTCACAAAATTTTAGCGAATCCGATTACGGAGCGCTCGAGTACAGATTAATTGGTCCATTTAGAGGAGGCCGAAGTGCAGCCGTTACAGGAGTGCCTCACCAACCAAATTTATTTTATTTTGGTGCAACAGGTGGAGGAATCTGGAAAACCAATAACGGCGGACGCACCTGGGAAAATATTTCAGATGGCTATTTTGGAGGTAGTATAGGCGCCATAAGTGTCTCAAAAAGTGACCCAAATGTCATCTATGTTGGTGGTGGTGAAAAGACCGTTCGTGGTAACGTCTCTTCGGGTTATGGCGTTTGGAAAAGTGTCGATGCAGGTAAAACATGGACTGCTTCAGGACTTGAAAAATCAAGACACATTCCTCGAATCGCTATTCATCCTACAAACCATAACATTGTTTATGCTGGTGTTATGGGCAACATATATAAGCCTACGGAAGAACGAGGGGTTTACAAAAGTACCGATGGTGGCAAAACATGGCGCAAAACCTTATTCTCCAATGAGCATGCTGGTGTGGTAGATTTAATCATTGACCCAACTAATCCACGTATCCTTTATGCATCAACATGGCGTGTTCAGCGAACTCCATATAGCCTGAGCTCTGGTGGTGAAGGCTCTGCACTTTGGAAGAGTACCGATAGTGGTGAAACTTGGACAGAGATTTCAAAGCATGAAGGTTTTCCCGAAGGTATACTTGGAATTATAGGTGTTACAGTATCACCAGTAGATAATCAACGCGTTTGGGCCATGGTAGAAAATAAAGACCAAGGCGGTTTGTATCGCAGTGATGATGGAGGCGAGACGTGGACACAGGTTAATAGTGAACGTAAGTTACGTCAACGTGCATGGTATTATACACGAGTTTATGCTGATACCAAGGATATCAATACGGTTTATGTGCTTAACGTGAGCTATCACAAAAGTACAGATGGTGGTAGAACCTTTGGAAATTACAGGGCACCTCATGGCGATCATCATGACTTGTGGATAGCACCAGAGGACTCTAACCGTATGATTATAGGCGACGATGGTGGTGCCCAAATCACCTACGATGGCGGAGAAACATGGAGTACCTATTACAACCAACCAACCGCACAATTTTACAGAGTCACCACAGACAATGCGTTTCCTTATCGTATCTATGTGGCACAACAAGATAATTCAACCATTAGAATTCCTCATAGAACCGATGGTTATTCAATTTCTGAAGACGATTGGGAGCCAACAGCAGGAGGAGAATCGGCCCATATTGCCGTGGACCCGGAAAACAATGATATTGTTTATGGCGGCAGTTATGGAGGGTACTTAACACGTGTTAATCACGAGCGCGGTACGACAAGAGCTATTAATGTTTGGCCAGACAATCCGATGGGTGCTGGTGCAGAAGCCATGAAATATAGGTTTCAGTGGAATTTTCCCATAATCTTTTCAAAGCATAATCCCAATAAGCTTTACACGTTTTCACAGCATGTGCATGTAACGGAAAATGAAGGGCAAACGTGGAAAGTTATTAGTCCGGATTTAACGACTAACGACCCAGAAAAACAGAAATCTTCGGGAGGACCAATCACCCAAGATAATACAGCTGTAGAATATTATTGTACCATTTTTGCAGCGCAAGAATCACCACTTAAGGAAGGCTTATTGTGGGTTGGAAGTGACGATGGATTGATTCATGTCACCAAAGATGGCGGAGAAACTTGGGAAAACGTCACCCCTAAAGGGATGCCAAAGTGGATGATGATTAATAGCATTGAGCCAAGTGCTTTTGATGAAGGCACCTGCTACGTCGCTGGGACAAAGTATAAAACAGGAGACTTTGCACCATATCTATACAAGACTACAGATTATGGAAAAACCTGGAAGAAGATTACAAATGGAATCAACGAGGAGCATTTTACTCGAGTACTTAGGGAAGACCCAAAACGAAAAGGCTTATTGTACGCAGGAACGGAGACTGGAATGTATATTTCCTTTAATGATGGCAAGGACTGGCAACCATTTCAGCTTAATTTGCCAATTGTTCCTATTACCGATTTAACAATAAAGGATAACAATCTCATCGTAGCCACACAAGGGCGAAGTCTTTGGATTATTGATGATTTAACTGTAATCCATCAGCTGTTTGATGCAGATTTAACCAAGAACATCTTGTTTAAGCCTAAGGATTCCTATAGAATGTCTGGAGGCAGTAGAAGCGGTAGTTTAACATCTGGAACCAATCATCCCAATGGTGTCATCACCTATTTTAATCTTAAAGACTATTCTGAGGATGATAAAGTTTCTCTGACCTATTTTGACAAAAAAGGCGATACGATTAAGACATTTTCAACATCGGATAAAAAGAACAAGTTGGAGGTCAAAAAAGGGCCAAACCATTTTGTATGGAATATGACTTACGATGGTGCAGAACGCCTCCCAGGAATGATTTTATGGGCAGCAAGTCTTCAAGGACCTCGGGCCGTACCTGGCACCTATGAGGTGCATTTGAATGTTAATGGAGACGTCCAGAAACAATCCTTCAATATTGTTCCAGATCCAAGAGCAGAGAGCACGGTTGAAGACATGCAGAAACAGTTTGATTTTATACAAGATGTTAATGCCACTGTAGACAAGGCGCATAAATCTATTAAGAATATAAGGTCTATCAATAAGCAGTTAAGTGCTTTTCAAAAACAGTATAAGGAAAACGAAGAGGTGAAGGACCTTGTGGAAAAAGCAAAAGAATTGGAAGAGCAGCTCTCTGAGATTGAAAAAGCGCTATACCAAACAAAAAACAGGAGCAATCAAGACCCACTGAATTTTCCAATAAAACTTACCGATAAGCTTGGAGGCTTAAATTCCTTGACAAGACGTGGTGATTTCCCACCAACGGACCAAGCTATTGAAGTAAAGGATGAGTTAACGCAAAAGATTAATGCACAGCTCGACACTTTCAACGCTCTTCTGAGCAATGAGGTCAAGGCCTTTAATGCCGCCTTTAATTCTAAAGGGCTGGAGTATTTACTTGTTGAAGAAGACTAATGGAGTATTACAATTATATCAAATCCCTGCATCTCATTTTTATAATAACGTGGTTTGCAGGGCTTTTTTACATCCCACGCTTATTTGTTTACCAGATTGAAGCCTTTCATAAGCCTTCACCAGACAAGGAAATTCTGGGAAAGCAACTAAAACTAATGGCTAAACGGTTATGGTATATTATTACGTGGCCTTCTGCCATTCTATCAACGATTTTTGCGATTTGGCTTCTCATACTTATACCAGCTTGGCTTCAACAGGGCTGGATGCATGTTAAGCTTACTTTTGTTCTTTTGCTGTTTTTCTACCACTACCAAACCCACATTTATTTTAAACAATTACAAAATGATGTGGTAAGAAAATCATCTAATTTCATGCGAATCTGGAATGAGGGCGCAACCTTTATCTTGTTCGCTGTGGTGTTCCTAGTTATTCTCAAGAGTTCCTTAAACTGGATTTTTGGTGTAGTAGGTATAGTTGTTTTAGCTATACTAATAATGCTTGGATTTAGAGTCTATAAGTCCATTAGAGCCAAAAACCCTGATGCCTAAATGGCGCGATTATTGCTATATTTAGGTCATTACTAGCCCAAATGAAGATTAAGAAGCTATCCTTACGATCCCGTATATTCATTGCCATGATACTTCTGGTGCTATTGGCTTCCATACTAATAGCAGCAGTTACCATATATCAATACAATGAAGAGGCCAAAGATTATCACAGAGATCGTTTGGAACGGAAGGAGCGTGCCATTCGTCAGAGTATTGAGTTTACAATCAGTGAAACCACCTATCCTGTTACGACAGAAAACATTCCATTGATTTTTAAGGAGGATATTTTTGATATCGATGCCATTCATAACCTTCAAATCAATTTGTACGACCTTGATGGTCAGCTGCTCAAAAGTTCTAAGCGAACCATACAAAGGGATTCATCCGAAATTTGCTTAGATGCTGAAATTTTGAATACCCTTGCCAACACCGCAGAACATAGGTATGTGGTTAAGAATGAAAAGAATGGTCAAACCTTTCAATCTTCGTACTCTTACATTACTGATGAAAAATTTAAAAATCTTGCTATACTCAATCTTCCATATCTTGAAAATGATGATTTCCTAAATAGGGAGTTGAATGAATTCTTGCTCAGATTAGGTTATGCCTATGTGGCCATGATATTAGCGGCCATTGTTTTTGCGTATTTCATTTCAAAATATATCACAAAATCCCTTAAGACCATCAGTGAAAAGATGAATGAAACGCGCTTGGAAAAGCGGAATACCAAAATACAAATTGCATCCTCGAGTGAAGAAATTGAGACTTTAGTAAACTCTTACAACAGCATGATAGATGAGTTGGAGGCGAGCGCTATAAAACTTGCTACAAGTGAGCGCGAACAAGCTTGGCGCGAAATGGCAAAGCAGGTAGCACATGAGATTAAAAATCCACTTACACCAATGCGGTTGAGTGTGCAGAGTTTTCAGCGTAATTTTAATCCAGATGACCCTAATATAAACCAAAAAGTAACGGAGTATAGCAATACTTTGATCCAACAGATTGATACCATGAGTTCCATAGCTTCGGCATTTTCTAATTTTGCTAAAATGCCAGCCCAAAAGAGTGAGCAATTAGATGTTGTACACATCGTTAAATTGGCTTTGGATATTTTTAATGAAAATTATATCTCATTTGAAGCAGGAGAAGAAGAAATTGTTGCAAAATTTGACCGTACTCAACTCATAAGAGTGGTTACAAATTTGGTAAAAAACGGTATTCAGGCCATGCCTACTGATAAGGAGGACCCACAAATCAAAGTTAGAGTCTTCATAGAAGACAACTTGGTTAAAATTACTGTAGAAGATAATGGTAGCGGAATTGCAGAAGAGACCAAGGCAAGAGTTTTTGAGCCTAAATTTACAACCAAGAGCAGTGGTATGGGATTAGGTCTTGCTATGGTAAAAAATATTGTGGAAACCTTTAAGGGAAATATTACCTTTACGTCAGAGCTGGGTAAAGGCACGGTTTTTACGGTTACCTTTCCTAAAGCATAACGTATATCTAAAAATAAAAATTAAATTACCATATTATGGCTTATAGCAATCTTATTAGCGATTATTCCAATGGAATTACAATAATAACAATTAATAGACCCACTAAGTTAAATGCCCTAAATAGAGAGACTATTCAAGAGCTTCATGAGGCATTTGATGAAGCTGATAAGGACAAAAGTACAAAAGTGATTATAGTAACCGGAAGTGGAGAAAAGGCCTTTGTTGCTGGTGCAGATATTAGTGAGTTTGCTGATTTTAGTGTGGCAGAAGGCGGTAAATTGGCAGCCGAGGGTCAACGTTTGTTATTTGATTTTGTTGAAAGCCTTAGCACTCC
>CAZGDG010000021.1:0-6416 GCA_964524415.1 uncultured Flavobacteriaceae bacterium | reverse complement strand
TATAAAACATCCAATTTAATTTTAATCTATTAGAGATTATCCGTTGGTTTGGAATAAAACTATAAAGGCTTACCTGTAATTTTTAGGCAAGCCTTTTATCAAATGATTCTAAACTTTAGATTTAAATAAACTTTATTTTATTAGGATTGTTTTCATCTATAGCTCTGTGCAATAGATAAAAAGGACAAGCGAGCACCAAGGATACTAATAAAAAGGGGCTCAGTAAGAATAATATAATTTGTGACTTTTTCATTTTTTCTTTTTTTAAGATTTGGTTTAACGTTTTCATTGCAAAGATGAACATAGTATAAGGTTCTAAAAACAAGTATTTTAACACATATATGTCGCATTTTAACCATTAATCTTACATTTTATCTTTAATACCTGATTACCAATACTTTAGAATCGAATATTTAGTAAAACTGCTGGATGTAGTTGCGTTTAGCTATTTTCTAAGCGTTACATTCTCCAATTTACCTTTTAATTAATTGAGTATATTTAAACGCTTAATTACTTGAGATGAGCTATCGTTTCTATTTTCTGTTTTGTATCCTACTATTTTTTTCTTGTGAAAATAATGTAGAACCATCTACACAACTATTTAAGACTTCAGATTTAAACCATGCCAATACTGTATTGTTAGAAGCCGTGATGGAAGATGCATTTACGCCACCAGTAGCAAGTAGGATTTATGCATATTCCCACGTGGCTCATTATATTACCTTAAGGAGTTTTTATAGCGATAGTCTAGAGGCTATCTCAAACCACCTTAATGGATTAGATGGCTTGATGTTTCCGGATAAAACCGAGGTAAACCCAGAACTTGCAGCATTGCTTGCGTTTTCAAATATTGGTAAGAAATTAATTTATTCTGAACATTTTTTTGAGAACTTAAGCGACAACCTTAAAATCAGGGCGTCACAAAGGTCGCTATCCAAAGAAACCATACAGAGTTCTTATCGTTATGCGAAGAGTATTACCAATCAAATAGGTGAATGGATTGACAAGGACAATTATATAGAGACAAGAACGTATCCGCGTTTCACCAGTACAAAAAGCCCGGAAAATTGGAGAGAAACACCACCAGATTATGCCACCGCTCTAGAACCACATTGGGACAAAATAAGACCCATGGTAATTGACAGTGCCAATGTTTTTGATTACAAACCACTTCCCAAATACAGTACAGAGACTACATCTGATTTTTACAAAATGGTAAACGAAGTCTATCTTGAATCTAAAAACACCACGGAAGAGAAGTCAAAAATTGCATGGTTTTGGGATTGTAATCCTATAATGACCATCCATAAGGGTCATATGATTACAACCATCCATAAATTTACACCAGCAGGCCATTGGTTAAATATTGTTAATCAGATAACTACCAAGGAAAATTCAAGTTATTTTACAACAACAAGAGCCTATACACTCACATCAATGGCGATGTTTGATGCTATAATTGGATCTTGGCATGTAAAATACAAGACAGATCTGGTACGTCCTATAACTTATATACAAGAGAATATAGATCCAGATTGGGAGCCTGTTTTGCAAACGCCACCATTTCCAGAATACACTAGCGGACACAGTGCGACCTCTGCTTCTGCAGCAGAGATGTTGACCTATGTTTTCGGTGATAATTACACATTTACAGACCATACTCAAAAACGCTTTGGATTGGAGCAACGTTCCTTCAATTCCTTTAAAGAAGCTGCAAATCAAGTTAATCTAAGCAGATTTTACGGTGGTATCCATTACCTGCAAGGTGTTAGGGAAGGTGCCAGACAAGGAAGCACTATTGCCCAACTGATTCTCAAAAAAATATTTTAAAATATGATGAGGTTTTTATTAAGGGGCGCATTGTTTTGTTTTCTATTAATTCTTTTCAATTGTAAGGATAATGAGTCTAAAGAGGTTACGAGTTCAAATACTACAATAGATGATAAAGTAGAGCCCGAAGAAAAGGTATTGTTTGAATTTTTACCTGCATCTGAAACCAATATAGATTTTAGGAATGACATTTTTGAAAGTGAAAATTTCAACTTTCTTCTATATGAGTATTTGTATAATGGTGGTGGTGTAGCCATTGGAGATATTAATAACGATGGTTTGGAAGACATCTATTTCTCCGGGAATACTACTAAGAACAGACTATATCTCAACCAAGGGAATTTTAAATTCAAGGATATAACAGAAAGTGCAGGAGTCGATGGAGGACGTGGATTTAAAACTGGCGTAACCATGGCAGATATTAACAATGATGGATTTTTAGATATTTACGTCTGTAAATCTGCATTGAGTGATGACAACCTTCGTCGGAATACACTTTATATAAACAACGGCGATTTAACCTTTACGGAAAAAGGAAAATCATACGGTCTTGATGACCCAGGATACTCAGTCCAAGCTTATTTTTTCGATTCTGATGGCGATAACGATTTAGATGTTTACATTCTAAATCACTCCAGTGATATGAGGGAGTCCAATACGATAAAAGTCACTCAAGATAAGACAGGCAAACTGGTAAGAGCAGAACCTAAATCCTATGATAAGGTTACAGATAGGTTCTATGAAAACAGAAACAATAAGTTTTTAGATATTTCCGCAAAAGCAGGTGTGCTTAATGATGCGTTTGGTCTTAGTGCAGTTATCGGTGACTTTAATGACGATTTTAAGCCAGACATTTATGTCTGCAACGACTATATGATGCCAGATAGACTTCTCATTAACAAGGGAAATAACATTTTTGAAGATAAAATAGATAGTTATTTTAGTCACACCTCTTTTTCTTCTATGGGCTCAGATTTTGCGGACATCAATAACGATGGGCACTTAGACTTGTTTACCTTAGACATGTCGCCCAAGGACAACTACAGGCGTAAAATGATGATGATGGCGCAGAATTATGATAAGTTTCAAAAAATGACAACGTATGGTTTTGGCACACAGTATTCAGTAAATGCACTGCAAATCAATACTGGAGCAGGTCATTTTTCGGATATAGCATTTCTTGACAATTTGGCTCAAACCGAATGGAGTTGGAGTGCGCTTATGGCTGATTTTAATAACGATGGCTTAAAGGATATTCATGTTACAAATGGCTATAATAGGGATGTCACTAATAATGACTACTCCAGATATAAAATGGATGATCTGCAAAAACGTTTTAATGCTAAGGAAATCACTTTAAAGGATTGGATCGAGTACATCCCTAGCGTTCCAGTTAAAGCGTTTTTGTTTAAAAATGAAGGAAACACTAGGTTTAAGGATGTCTCCTCCAGTTGGAATAGTGGCAGACCTTCATTTTCCAATGGTTCTGCCTATGGCGATTTAAACAATGACGGCTATCTTGATATTGTGGTCAATAACTTAAATGACGAACCCTTCATCATGAAAAATATCGGTAAGGATATTCTTCAAAATAAATACATTACCCTAAAGTTTGAACATGAAGAAGGTGTTACAGCACAAGGAGCTATTGCTGTATTCACCCTATCCGATGGCACACAAATAAAGGAAGTTCTTAATCCAACCAGAGGGTTTTTATCCTCATCTCAGCATCGTCTTCATTTTGGATTTAAAAAGGAGCTCAATCCTGAAAAACTAGAGGTCATCTGGCCTGATAAAAAGGTGCAAATCATTCAAAGTCCTACCGTAAATACCATAATAAAAATTAAAAAGCAACCCAACTCCAATTATACTAAGCCCAATAAAAGCAGTGCGTATTTTGAAGATGCTAGTCAAAGGTTAGGAAGCGCTTTTACACATGAGGAAAATGAATTTATCGATTTTAAACGAGAGGTATTATTGCATCATAAGTATAGTGAGGAAGGGCCAGCAGTGGCAGTAGCAGATGTTAACGCTGATGGATTGGAGGACGTCTATCTAGGAGGAGCGCTTGGTTTTTCAGGAAGATTGTTGTTGCAAAATGCTTCAGGAGCTTTCAACTTAAGCCAAGTTCCAAGTTTTGAAAGTGACAAAAAATATGAAGACACAGCTGCCCTATTTTTTGATGCCAATTCAGACGGCTTCAACGACCTTTATGTGGTTAGTGGAGGGAGTGAATATGATGAAGGTAGCGAAAATTACCGTGATCGCCTTTACTTTAATGATGGTAATGGAAATTTTATGCGTGACGAGACAGCTCTTCCAAATATATCAACAAGTGGCTCTGTCATTAAGGTGCATGATATAGATGGAGATGGCCAATTAGATCTCTTTATTGGGTCTAGGGTAACACCTGGGCGCTATCCTGAAGCACCTTTAAGTTATCTATTAAAAAATACCAATGGAACGTTTAAAGATGTCACTGCAAAATGGTCACAAGGTCTTTCCCGTATTGGTATGATAACAGATGCCGAATTTGCTGATTTGGATAATGATGGAACCAGTGAATTGATTTTAGCAGGTGAGTGGATGCCAATTTCAGTTTTCAAATACATTAATGGTAAATACGTTAATAAGACCAAAGATTTTGGACTAAGTGATAAAATTGGGTGGTGGAATACTGTTTCTGTTGTCGACCTTTCGGGTAATGGATACAAAGATATAGTTGCAGGGAATTTAGGTCTTAATTCATTTTTCAAAGCATCAAACGCTCAACCAATAAGGTTGTACTACAAAGATTTTGATAATAACGGAAGCCTAGATGCCGTACTTTGTACCTATATAGACGGAATAAGTTACCCCATACATAACCGAGACCGTATGCTCAACCATATGGTTATGCTTAAGAAACGTTTTACGCGTTATGAGCCTTATGCAAGTGCTACAATCAATGATATTTTTACACCTGAAGAACTAAAAGGAACAAAAATCCTTGAGGCTAATCATTTACAGCATTCCGTATTCACTAACAATAACGGCACAAGTTTTACCTCAACAAATCTACCCATTGAGACACAAATCTCTGTTGTAAACGATATTCTTACAAAAGACCTAAATAATGATGAGAAAAGGGATATCATATTGGGCGGTAATTTTTATGGTACAGATGCCGAGTTTGGACGGTATGATGCCTCAATAGGATCAACTTTGATTAATTTGGGCTCTGATTTTGAACCCTTGTCAAGTACCGAAAGTGGATTGTATATTCCAGGAAATGTGAGGCACTTAATACCTCTAACTATAGGAGAGTTTAATTATATGTTAGTCATTAGAAATAATGAACCTGCTAGTTTGTTAAAGCAAAAAAGTGGGCCAAAAGACCCACCTTCTACTAAATAAAAACTAATATATAAACAACAATCTAATTGTAAGATTAAGACCTTCCCACTATTTGTAAATAGCTTTAATCCAAAATTAGTATTTCATACGTATTGTTAAGACAACTAAATTGTCAATAATCTGTGTTATATTAACCATTTACTTCAAAACAATGAACATAAATGGTAATATAGCGCATATTGAAGGTAATATATAATAGATTCCACCTTGTTATAAGGTTTAACTTTGTGGTAGTGAATTATTATGAGCACAAGAAAACCGACATTAGAAAAAATCAGTACTGCATTTGGCACCTCAATGAAAGTTGTAAAAAATGAGGCCTATGTTGGAGAGAAAAGACCCTTCTGGCATTTTCACCCTGAGATTGAGTTGGTTTATGTTAATAAGGGAAAAGGTAAGCGCCATATAGGGAACCACCTCTCATACTTTAATAATAGTATGCTAGTATTAATAGGCTCTAATCTTCCCCATAATGGTTTTACGGACCGTCTCACTGTCAATGGGACAGAGACAATAGTGCAATTTAGACCAGATTTTTTAGGAGACCATTTTTTTAAGGTTCCCGAAATGGAAGGCATAAACAATCTTTTTGAGCGAGCCAAAAGAGGAATCCTCTTTGGTGTTAAGACAAAGCAAAAGATTGGTCCAAAGATTGAAAAATTAAACAAGAAAGAAGGGTTTAAAAGAATTCTGGTTTTGCTCGAAGTACTGCACGCACTCTCTAAATCCGAAGATTATGTTATTCTTAATTCAGATGGATTCAGTTTTGAGACGGAACCTCAAGACAGTGTTAAAATTGACAAGGTGTTTAATCACGTCAATGCCAATTTCCAAAACCATATTAGTTTGGATGAAATTGCTGATGTTGTGAGCATGACAGTCCCTGCATTTTGCAGGTATTTTAAAAAAGTTACCGGTAAGACGTTTACAAAACTTGTAAATGAGTATAGAGTAGTACATGCCACCAAGCTTCTTTCAGAAAGTCAATTGAGTATTACAGATATTAGCTATGAGTGTGGCTTTAATAATTTCTCCCACTTCAATAAGATATTTAAGGAAATAACAGGTAAGAGTGCTTCTAAATACAGAAGCGAGCTCAAACAAATTATCCAATAGAATTAAAGCTACCATGACCAAAAAAATTGATAATGCCATTGCTTACTACTCCAAGAAAGGAGAGGAGATATTGA
>CAZGDG010000020.1:34766-38600 GCA_964524415.1 uncultured Flavobacteriaceae bacterium | reverse complement strand
AATAATTGCTTGTTTATTTTCCTGGTCCATCTGGGCTTCAAAGTTCCTGAGATTGTTGTCGAGATCGGCAGAAGAAAAATAGATGTCATAAAGGTAGCTCTCGTAGTCTTGCTGCATCTCCCCCTCAATAAAGGCTATTTTCTTGAACCCGACCTGCATGTTTTGCAATCCATTCTTGATCGATTTGTTTGACAAGATCGCCAAATTACCTGAATTCAGTAATTCCTGATAGGTGTTATCATGCTGATTGAAAGGATACCAGATCATGATGTTAAGAGAATGATAGTTAAAGTGATCCAAATCAACAGGAACCACAGCATTGTAATAGTCAAGTACAATGTCACAAGACGCGATACATGATTCTCTGGCTTCAAAGAAATTGTTCAGTTCGTCAATATTCAACAAAAGATCTGTCTTGATGTTCTCTAAATAAGTCATTTCCCGAAGCCTTCCTTTCTGATCCTCGTTCCAGTTATTGATCTGCAAGGCAATTAAAATTCCAATAACAACAAGTAGAATTTCCCCAATGGCGTATTTAAAGTACCTGCCTAGCCTGCCTGACGGCGAGTCAGGCAAGGCTGGTTTTCCCATTTGATTTTTTTGTATTAGTGATTTTCTGATATGTCTGAAGAATTTAATCATGCTATTTGCAACTTGCATTAATTAAAGTGATTAAATCTTCGGCTTCAGACTTTAAACCAGCCAGTAAATCCTTTTCTCTTTCGCATATGATAACACTCAAATTCATGTGGTCAGCAAGATTTTTAAACAAAGGATCATTTGGGTCTTTTTGCCACTCTTTAGAGACCAATAGGTTTTGTAGTTCCTCTCCATAGAGATTTTCATATTGCGGAAGCTCATTAGTGCCAAAATCCGTATGATTATTATATGAAAATATTATTTGCCACAACTGTTCCCTATTGCTGTCAATGATTTCAAGAGCAACATCCTGCTCTACATAATAGTTGAGTATGGCATTTTTATTAAATTGATTTCTAATATTTTCTAATTTTCCTGATGAGGTAATATCTTCTATTGCAGCCTTGGTTGGAATAAACGATTTTGCCCTGATAGCTGGTATATAATCCTTAAAAAGCGTGTCTTTTTTTTCTTGGATTTTTAGAAGATTGGTTAAAAGCTTTTTAGAAGCTTTCTGCGCGTTATTCAGAGATTTAATGGACAAGTCTATATTTGAAATATCTGCCTGTACATCATCAATTAATTGACAATAATATGCAGTTTCTTGGATTTTAAGCTTTCTGTTTTCGTTCCAGTTATTGATCTGCAAAGCAATTAAAATTCCAATAACAACAAGAATAATTTCACCGATGGCGTATTTGATGTATTTTGACGTCTTGTTTTCACTAATCATGTTGTAGCGTATTTTTCTAAAGAATTTAATCATTGTTCTTACGATGTTCTAGCTCTGTTTCTATTAATTCTATAAGCTTCACAACATCTGATTTTAACTCTCTGTAATGAAAGTTTATGTAGAGGTCTGTCCAATTTCTATTTGTTTTTAAGTAGTATAGAAATTCCTTATCTGTCTTTAATTTTTGGAAATCTCTCGGTCTAAGGAAACCTATGAAATCTTTGGAATCATATCTGTAATCCACACCTTCTTTAAATCTTGTTGGAAAAATATGTTGTACTCCTAGAAAAAAGTTGTTAGAGTAGTCATTTTCTGCTATTCTAAAAAACCGATATCTTGAGTCGTACACATCAACTATTTTTTTTCGCAAATTTTGGTCAGAGATGATATTAATTCCTTTTGCCTTTAAAGACTCAAATGCGCTTGTAGAATAAACGAACCTTGTTACAAAAAAAGCATCGGCAAAAAGTGCGGCAAGTGTGTCTTCCTGCATTTGAGAGGTGGAATCCATAAGCCCAATAAGTCTATTACAAGCTTCCAATCCTCTTTTATGTCTTCCAATATTATAGTCAATATCGGCTAAGTCTTTCTTTAAAGACGCTTCAAACGATTGCAGTATTTGTAATTCAAACCCATTTTCTTTTCTGTTTTCATTCCAATTGTTGATTTGTAATGCGATAAGAATCCCAATGACTACAAGAATAATTTCTCCAATGGCGTATTTCAAGTATCTGCCTGCTGGCGAGGCAGGTTTTCCCATTTGGTCTTGTTCTATTAAAGATTTTCTGATATGGCGGAAGAATTTAATCATGGGCTTATTTTGGCAAATCTAGTTATCTGTTTTTCGCTGCTCTTTATTGTATTTAACAATGACTTTTATTAGTACTCTGAGTATCAATGCGGCAGCAACCACATAAATAATTGTTTCTGTGTCCATGTTTAAAATGTGGTGTAATTGGTGTCTAACATATTATGATAAATATAGCTTTAGATGTACTAGTGCATGCATCAGAGCCGTTGATTTAGTTCTGAATCAATATGGGTAATTAATTTCTCTAAGTCGTTTTTTAGACCACTATATCGTTGCTTCATATATGCTCTAATTTTAATATTCATGCGTAAGGTACCTTTAAAAATGGCATCAGATGTTAGTCTTTGCAAATCAACTGGGTATCCTTTTTGTTCACTAGTTTCTAAAATGACCTTTTCGTTTAATTGCGGAATTACGGTATTCAATTGATAAGGATTGTCGTATTCCAACTCCATTTTTTCAATAAAATAATAGCGCTCTGAGTACACAACTGTAATATGGGTTCTTAAGCTATCATCGGTTATAAGGTCAATTCCTCGCGATCTTAAGTGGTCATAAGCAGCCATATTTCGTCTTTGCGTGGTTGCATAGATGAGATTGCCATAGTGTTTTTTTAGGGTGTCGTTAATAGGTATTGCCTCCTCCAAATGATTTAGTACGGCTAAATTAGAAGCCTTTAAGTCCTCTTGTTTACTGATATTCCAGATACAGTCCTTTAAATCATTCTTAAGATTATTGTGCATTTCCTGTAACAGCTTTAATTCTTCGTTTTGATTTTTAGTTGCTTCATTCCAATTGTTAATCTGTAAGGCAATGAGTATCCCAATCACCACAAGGATAATTTCACCAATAGCGTATTTGAAGTATTTACCTGATTTGTTTTCACTCATAAGGTCATATCTAATTTTTCTTAAGAATTTGATCATTACAAAGTTCTTTTATTTAGCTCGTCTTCAACCATTTGAATGGTGAGGATTATAAAATCCCTTATATTTCGTTCATTGATAACCACATAATCGTGATTGTGTTTATGATGCCATATTTGATTTTCGAACTCCATTAAATCATTTTGACGCATATTAAATTTAAATGGCGACTTTACTTTATAGGTCTCTAAATAATTTTTTTTATCAAAGGATAAATTTTTAGTGAGCTCACCATTTGCCAATGGAAATCGTTTCATCAAGAAGGGCATCAAATTCATAGTATAATTATCGGACCTAAATAGAATATCCTCTTCGCAATCTGTAATTAAGGTAAGCCAGTTGCTTAGTTGTGCACGTATGGTTTTGTTTTTTAAAATACTCAATTTACCAGAGTTAACAATTTCACCTGCCACTCCAGTCCTTGCATCAAATGACGTAAAATCACCAATATTTAATAATAATTGATCGACGAATTCAGGCACTTCATGTAAAGAATCTGCTCTAATAAGTTTTGTGAGTGCAACGCAAGATTGTGTAGTTTTTTTATTGACTTTTATCGTCTCGTCCACCTCACCTAAATTATATTCAAATTCATCTTTAAGTGCCTTTAGCAACTCTAACTCTTGTTTGTTTTCTAGGCGTTGTTGGTTCCAAGTATTGATTTGAAGTGCGATAAGTATACCAATGACTACAAGAATGATTTCACCAATAGCGTATTTGAAGTA
>CAZGDG010000020.1:0-34666 GCA_964524415.1 uncultured Flavobacteriaceae bacterium | reverse complement strand
TTTACCCATTTTATTTTGGTTGATAAGTGTACGGCGTATATGTCTGAAGAATTTAATCATTGTTCAGTTCAGTTTCTATTAAAGACAGTATTTTTTCGATACGGCCTCTAAGTGCAATGGACTGGCCATTTGTTATTTTATTAAAAATGATACAGGTGCTAGCAGCCCCTTGAAGTTCAATGGCACTTTCCCTTAAGGCCTTTTTTAAATCGGCATCCGTAGGAATTATGTTATAATTTAAAGGTATGCTCTTGTCAAAGGCGTGGTCTGGTGTGTAACCATTATTTAGCAAATATGCTATGGTATTTCTGGCAAAATCTTTTTCTATAAAAACGGGAATTACCACATCGTTTCTTACTTGCTGCCAGCTTTGTTCTAATTCTTGTACCTGATATGCATCAGATGTCCAATTAGATAACAATATTTTTAGGCTATCATTTTTGATCATTCGGAGTTTCCCTGAAACAGCTAAATCATTTTCAATAGGATCAAATGTTGGTTCCTGGGTTAATCTGAATAAGTAATATAATAAACTATCATTGACAATAGCTTCTGGATGGTCTATGTAATTTAGAAGTCCAGAAGACGCTAATGTCATTTTATTACGCATATAAATTTTCTCATTTAGCTGATCCAAATTTTTCTTAAACTCATTCTTTAATTGGTTTAATATTTTCTTTTCCTCTAAACTGAGTTTTCTGTCTTCATTCCAATTGTTAATCTGCAAGGCAATCAGTATCCCAATGACTACAAGAATGATTTCACCAATAGCGTATTTGAAGTATTTACCCATTTTATTTTGGTTGATTAGTGTATGGCGTATATGTCTGAAGAATTTAATCATGATTATTGTTTAGCTCCTTATCAATCATTTCAATGATACTTTCTATATAAGATTGAATCTGTTTTTCATTGATATGCACATAACTCTGATTCAAGTAATGGTCCATAATGGCGCCATCAACCTCCAAAGAAGTTACAAATTTTGTATAGTTTTCTTTTGGTATAGAAATTGGCTTAATTATACTATCTCTACTGTAATCGGATCTGTAGGCATATTTATCTATATTTCTAGTAGGGATATGCTTTCTAATAATGGGCAATAGTTGTTTTAACCAATGCTCTCTTCTAATTACAATATCTTCGGCCAAGTCGTTTAGCTCTCCAGTCCATTGGCTGAGTTTATTTTTTAGAGAATCATTTTGAATAAGATCTAATTTGCCCGAGGCGATGGTTTCGTTAATTATACCAACTCTCGCATCAAAACTGGCAAATGTGGTAAAAATACCATTTACACTATCAATCTCCTTAGGTGTAAATGCGGTTTTATCGGATTGCAAGAAATTATAAAGTGTATTTAGGCAGTCTGTGTTGATTTGGTGGTCAAACTTCAATTCATCGAGATTGGTTTTAAATTCTTGTCTTAAGTTAATGAGTAATTGTTTTTCTTTTAAACGATCATTTCTATTATTATTCCAGTTATTAATCTGTAGTGCAATTAAAATCCCTATAACCACAAGCAAAATTTCACCAATAGCGTATTTAAAGTATTTACCCATTTTGTTTTCGGTTAAGAGTTGTAATCTTATTTTTCTAAAAAACTTGATCATAGTTCCAATTTTTTCCGCGAGCGGCTATCTTCACCAAATGTCCACAGGACATTTGATTTTGCAAAAGCAAAATTTTGTTGTGATAATAAATATGTCTAAAGAAATTAATCAATAATTTGTTTGTATTTCCCGATCAATCATTGAGATGAGTTGTTCAGACATTGTTTTCATTTGACTCAGTTGACCATTCATAACAGTGAATTCGTAAACTGCCATAACAAAGCCGTTCTTGTGATTGAGGTTTTCAAGTAGTTCATCAAATTCTGCTTTGGAAAGTTCTACTGGAGTTCCCATTTTGCCATTAGTAGTGTCGTACATATAGCTTTGGGTGATGGGGTTGAGGTCTAGTATGGCAAATGATGGCTTATAGAGGAGTTCTTCAGAATCGAATCTGAAGTGTTCTTCTTCTCCTTTCAGTTCCTTGTACAGAGCGTCAAGATTTAAAAGTGTGTTCTTAATTGAATCATTTGTAATAAGTGCGAGATTTCCAGAGTTCGTCAATTCTAAATAGGTATTGTTGATCTGGTAAAATTTCTTCCAGGTATACACATTCACGCAATGGTAACTAAAGTTGTTAAGATCCTCTATTGACTTTCCCTCGTAGTATTCCAGAATAAGATTGGATGAGGCAATCTGATCGTTCCGTTTTTCAATAAAGGTGTTAATGTTATCAATATTCAGTTGCAGATCTGTTTTGATATTTTTGAGATAGCTCACTTCAAGGTTTCGTGCCTTTCTGCCCTCATTCCAATTATTAATCTGCAAGGCAATCAAAATGCCAATAACAACAAGTATAATCTCACCTATAGCATATTTGAAATATTTTCCCATTTGATTTTTTTGGATTAGTGAACGACGAATATGTCTAAAGAATTTAATCATTATGATAGCTCGTTAGTTGAATTTTAACCTCTTCTAAGGTGCCTTGTACACGTTCCATTAGACCTAGTTTTGGCTCTAAATTGCCAATTAAGAAAGTAAGGTTTTCCTTAAGCTGTTTATTAGAGAGTAGTTGTTTTAATGATTTTCTCGCTAATTTGTCATCGATATCAATATCACAATTAGAAGGTAGAGTCACTGATAAACTTCGTTTTGTTTCAGTGTAAATGTCGCCACAATTATTTCTAATTTGATTTTGAATGGCGCTAGGCATGTAACTCCTTAGATGTTCTCGGTATTTATTTTGTGTCTGAAAAACAATTGAGTTGCTCCAATCTAATTCATAATAACTAATGATGTTTCTTCTTAACGTTTCACTCTTAATGATGTTTATAAAACCAGATGATAGTAATTCTGTATAGGTTGACCGAGAAGGTCTTGCATCACTGATTTGGCTAGCTTGATATAAAACAATTAGACTTTGATTTACATTTTTAATACTGTCAATTGGAGTATCAAAATAGGTTAAAGCTTTATTGGCATAGCTCTTTACTTGTTGGTTGTAATCTACATAGGTCTGGATAAAAACTTCCTCTTCCTCAATATCTTCTAGAAGGCGTGAAATAAAGTTTGTTTCTATTTTGTTGTTTTTACGTTCTTCATTCCAGTTATTAATCTGTAGTGCAATAAGAATCCCAATAACTACCAGGATGATCTCGCCAATGGCATATTTCAAATATTTACCCATTTTGTTTTTTTGGATTAATTTTTGACGGATTTTTCTAAAGAATTTTAGCATTTAATGGTTCTTTATAAATCACAAGCTTTATTAAAACGCTTAAGAAGTGGTTCCATTTCAGTCAAAATAAGGTTATATAGTTCTTGTTCTCTGATTATAACTCCTAATGCAATAATGAGCGTTTCTTGAAATCGTAAATAGTAGGGATGATTGCTATCTAGATGCCAATCTATATCTGGAAGTGTTTGCTTGATGGCTTCATTTAGATGCATGCTTGAAAACTCTTGCCAACCAAACTCTGTAATGCTCTCCCATTTTATAATATTATCAACATTTATTTTTTGGTTGCTTTGTGTAATATTTGTCTTAATATCTAGGTATTCATAAAACGATAATAATTGTGTTCTTAGGGTTTTATCGCGTATTAAGGATAATTTTCCACTTGAGGTTAAATCGGTTATGGTAGCTCTACTAGGAATAAAAGCATCTCCTCTCTGAACAAAAATGAAGCTCCGCATTAGTTCTTCTTTTGTTTTAGTTTGGGCATCTAAATCTAAAAGTAGCTGTTTAGCTGTTTGTATGCGCTTCTCGGAGGCTTTAAGGCGTTCTAAGAGTTCAGCCTTATCCGATTCAATATCTACAACCAGTTGGCAATAATAATCGTGTTCGGTTTGTTTGTTAAGACGCTCGGTGTTCCAGTTATTAACTTGCAGTGCTAATAGAATACCTATCATTACTAATGCTATCTCGCCAATGGCGTATTTAAAATATTTACTGGTTTTATTTTGCATAATGAGGTTTTGTCTTATATGTCTAAAGAATTTAATCATTATATGTTCTGTTTCTCCAAGGCATTCAATTTTCACCTTCTAGCTTTTTCAATAAGGCTTCTGTTTGCTGCTTCTGTTTGTTTAGAATAGTAATGTGAAGTATCGATATGAAATTTCTAAAATTTATATTATTTATGAATTTTAATTCATTTTCAGGGATTTTTAATAGTGATGTGGTTATGGCTTTTAATCTAGGTTCATTTAAATCTACAAATTGTGTGTTTTCAATACTGTTGTAGATTTTTAATTCCTCTTCGTTAAATTCGCTGCCTACTTGTAATTCCGATAATTTCATCATTTCTGGAATAAACACGGCATCTGTAAATAAATTGTTGTTTTTATTAATAATTAATTCTGTACGTTCTAATTCTTGATAATATTTAATGATCTCATCTTTAAGAAAATCACTGCTGATGACATCAATATTACCAGAGGAAATAAGCTCAGAATATGTAGGCGAATTTTTTACAAAGGTCATTCTCCCTGATAGTATTGCTAAATGACTTGTAAAAATGCTATCTATTATAAAATTTTGACTTTTTTTATAATGTTTTAAAATAGGTGTGGCTATGCGAGCAATATTTTTTTCATACGTGATTTGGGATGTTATGGTTTTTAACTGTTCCTTTAAATCACGCTTAATATTAGCTAAATAGACGGTTTCCTTCTGCTTTTGAATTCGACTAGAGTTCCAATTATTAATCTGTAGTGCAATAAGAATCCCAATCACCACAAGCAGTATTTCGCCAATAGCATATTTAAAGTATTTTCCCATTTGATTTTGTTCTAAAAGTGATTTACGGATATGACGAAAGAATTTAATCATTTGAGGTCTTGTTCTATTAGTTCAATGATTTCGATTATTCTATTTCTTAAGCTTAGGGACTGAATGTTGGTTATTTTAGCATAAGAGGCGCATTGTACTATATGATTTTCGAATGGTGTTTGCTCGAGTAGTTCATCGAGGTCAACAGAGCTTTTAGATTTACCCACATTAAATTCCGTCACATTATTCTTATCAAGTGTAAAAACTTCAAATGTATTCTCATTCCAGAAGCGATTTATAATATTACGATAAGCACCATGTTTAAATAATGACGGCCTGTAATAATTATCTCTATAGCGGAGCCAGGCCTGTTCTTCTTCCGTCACCTGAATGATTTCACTCGTCCAACGGGAGAGTTTTTCTTTGAGCACATTGTTTTGTAGAAGTTGAATTCTACCCGAACTATTTATGTCGTTTACAATAGGATCAAAGGTTGGTGCTATTCCTGTATAACCAAGATTTTTATATATACTATCTATATTTCTGCTTTCTGGATTATCAATGTCATGCAATAAGTTGAGGGCTGCATTGATCATATTATTTCGTAATTCAATTTTTTGATCTAATTGGGCTAAATTACTCCGGAACTCAGAATATAACTGACTTAGCAGCTCCTGTTCTTGTTGACGCTCTTTTCGGGCCTCATTCCAATTGTTGATTTGTAATGCGATGAGAATCCCAATGACTACAAGAATGATTTCACCGATTGCGTATTTGAAGTATTTACTTGTCTTGTTTTCCATAAGTAAGTTTTGACGTATATGGCGGAAGAACTTAATCACTGTAATTCTTGTAAAAGGTTTTTAATTTCAGTTTGGATTTCATCTTGTATTGTAGTGTACCAGTTCAATTGGATATAATGAAAATGAAAATCATCCAACATTTGGATGTAGTTATCATCACTGATATTTTCAAATGAATTGGTTCTGCGGTTATGAATATACGTTTCACTTAATTTACTCCATCGTTGATCCAAAATGGTACCATTATCAATAAGCCGGTCATAGTTGCCATAAAGTTTTATAATGGCCTGAATTCGTTTTTTTTGCTTGTAGGTATTGATTTCGTTTCCTGCCAATGCAGATTTAAATGATCCAGATACAGGATAAAACGTTCGTTGACCTGAAAATAAATACATGGCTAACAATGAATCTATTATTTTTTTGTTACTACTGTAATTCCCGGGATAACTAGTCCTTAACTTGTTGTAGGCAACAAATTTTGGAGTATTACTGTTTTTTACATATTGTATAAATTCTAAATCCTGATTTAAGTCGTAAGCTATGCCCTTAAAAAATTCATTCTCTGTTTTTTCATGCTTTCTTTCCTCATTCCAATTATTAATCTGAAGCGCAATTAAAATCCCAACGACAACCAAAACAATTTCTCCAGCTGCATATTTTAGATATTTTGTGCTCTTCATATTGTTTCGTCTAAGGTTTCTAAGGACATTTAACATTAGTCATAGCTGTTTAATTGGTTTTCAAAACCGTTTTTAAAACGCGTTACAAACCTTAACCGAGCTTTTTTGAGTTCAATTCGTTCGGCCAGTTTATACTTCAGCGTTCCATCATTTGGGACTTTTAAAAGGAGTTCTTTTACAATACGCTCATTCCAATTATACTTGGTTGTTACAAAGTCTCCTTCAAAAAGAGGTGCGTAGGTTGTTGCGAGATAGTTATTTATTTCACGTGCTTGGGTGTATTCTTCCTGGATAATTTGATCCAACCTTATTTTTACCGATTTGTGGAATTCCTGTAAAATCTTGGTCAAGGCTTTATCCTTGATAAGCCTTATAGATCCATCGTTAAGGGCCGTTTCATAAATATCTGCTGGAGGATCAAAAAATTGAGAGTAAGAAGACATATAAAATAAAGGACTTAGATCAAAACGCGTTTTTGTAATTAGCGTGTCTATATTAGAAGAATCTGACTTTAAAACCAGTTGAAGATATTCCAACTGGTGCTCTATGCCATCCTGAGTAAACTGCAAGTATTTGATATTTTGTGCCAGTTCCAGTTTGAGTTTCTCTGAAAGGTCATTTGCCCTGTTTTGATTTTTTCTTCTTTCGTTCCAATTGTTTATGCTAAGCGCGATTAAAATGCCAATAACAACAAGGATAATTTCACCAATGGCATACTTTAGGTAGCGCGATATTTTATTTTCATTCACGAACTTATAGCGTATTTGCCTAAAGATTTTAAACATGGAAAAAAGAATTGGAGTTTAACGATTGCACAGCATTTTAAAAAAACTATCGTTTTCTTAATAGAGGATGTTGTCTAAAATTTTATCCAAGCGTCCTTCATAAAGGCTCAGGTGGCCATCGGACATAAAAATCTCATGGATTTCGGATCTAAAGGCACTGAGCTCCATGGTTGTAAAGTGGTGGGCATTTATGGATTTTTCAATCTTTTCAAGGCGTTTTTCAGGTTTGTCGCGTTTAAACTCGCTGTAAATCGAATTAAATTTTGCACCGTTGACCTTAGATTTAATAATATTAAGCTCTTTTTCGGTTTCCTCATTATCGGCGTTGGCGCACAGCAATAAAATGTAGAGTTGTAAATCTGATTTATCCCATTGGTTAGGTTGAGACAGCATATGTAATATGGTTTTGGTTAATAGCTTTTACCAATAAGGGTCAGTAGGGTAGGGTCTAGGATAGTTTAAAGATAGGTAAGTTTGAGTAAAAATTGGACCCTGTACTTATTTTTATATGCTATTTGAGACTAAGAGCAGCAATTTAATGCTACTAAACGGGAATTCTAGATAAAAAGAAAGAACACATAAAGTCCGCCCAAAGCAAAAACAACCAAGCCAATGGCCAAAAAGTTAATGGCGCGCTTCACATTCTTAAATTTCCAGTCGGCAATTTTTGAGACGATGAATACTTGTTCTCCTAGCTGTAGGAATAGCTCGTCCTCGTTAATGCTCATTTTAAAAAAGGATTTAGAGAATTCCTTTATCGGTCCAAAATGACTGATAATATCTTTAAAGAAAAACATGTTTTTACTGTAATTGCCTTCTATTTTGGGAATAAAGCATCGAATGCAGAAGAAAATGGAAAGTCCAGTGATTAGCATCCAGATGATAACAAAACTTAAAAGGATTCTGTCTTCTATGACTTCACGGCCTATGGACTGGGCACCTTGGTAAACGAAGTTGAGTACTATACCGTAAAATGATAGAATAAGTCCTGCCTTTAACTCTGAAGCTTTTATCAATGCAGACAAATAACTTATCGTATACCAATAGTGGTCAATTAAATCTTCCGTATGGTTGGTTAAGTTGGTCTTTAAGTTGATTTTTTGATTGGCCTCCATAGTTGTATTTATTTATGTTTGTAAAGTACAACAGGTTTCTTTAGTTACAAAAAACTCAAGTGAATTGGGTTTAGGTGATACTCATACTTGCTAACCTATAACACCATCGTTATTAATGTCTTTGCCCGAGCGTTGCTCCAAAACTTTTAACGTCTGTAACAATAGCGCTTTGGTTTTGTCCAGTTCAGCTTCGAGCAGTTTTACGCGCTCTTCAAGCGATTCTGCCTTTCCTTGTTGTTCGTCGAGTTGGCTTTGTTGGATTAAATCCCAAAATAGTCCCATGTTAGTCTGGTTTTAAAATGTAAGTTTCGTCAAATATGGTAAAATGAAGCTAGAGACTGGATACTTTTTTAAATAAAACGGCACTTATTGTATAAAAGTGACCTTAGTGATTAGTCCATTTTCAACCTCATATATGGCAACGGCTTTAAATTTTTGCCCATTCATGATAACGTGTTCTTCATCGATAACGGTATTTCCTAAAACAATACGGTTCTTAATTTCTGCCTTTAAATCTGGCGTATTGGCAAAAAGATTTTCATAAGAAGCCCTCATTTGACGTCTATCGCCTGTTCTCAGTGTATTGGGATAGGTGTAAAGCTTAATATTATCTGAATAGGTAGCCATAAAAGCATCAATATCACGTTTGTTGTAGGCATCGAGCTGCTTTTGTACAATACTTTCAGCAACGGAAAGGTCTGCGTTGCCCAAAGCGGTTTTATCTCTTGGTTTCAGTTCTACAGCCATGGCAAGCTTTGTTGTAGTTATATTGACGGCGAGGCGCGAAATATTAGATATATCATATTGGGATAAATCGGCCACCTTGCGCCAATTATAGTCGCTTTTTAGTGTCAATTTATAAAGTATAGCGTCTTTGCCGGCAAGTATGGTGTTTTGGTTTAGCCAACACATATCTTCAACACCAATTATAGTATTGGCTAGTAACCTAGTAGCTCCCGTTTTTGGATTTAGCGACTTAATCTGCCACTGATTTTCGTTGGTTTTTGAGATAAAACTTACTACTTCTGAATCGGGAATCACATGTAGTGAGCGGCCTACGTTTTCGGCATATTTTGTATGAGTACCCTTTTGAAGGTTACTCACATAAAGGTTTAGTTGCTCATTTTCGATAACCGCTGAAACAATGGTCGTTTCATTAACCCAAACATAATAAGCAACGACTAAATCGTCTATAAGTGTTGAAGATTCGCCATTATCTAGATTATAGGTATATAAAGCTTGCTTTCCGTCTGTATCTAGGCGCACTGCAGATACTTCATTCTTTGTAGGTCTTTTTTGTGGTGAATATTCACTGCCATAAGAGGAATTGACCCAAGTTTTAGAATCGTAATCTGCAAAATATTGGGCAATATCGGTTTGACCATTTCTTGTGGACGCGAATAGAATGCGTGATTCGCTCAGAAATGAAGGCTGATTGTCATAACCATCATTATTAGATATATTTTTGAAATTTGATAAAGTAAGTCTCGGTTTGGTCTCTAGGTCAAAAAGAACAACTTCGGTATTTGTCTGGGCAGAGCTGAAGGAAATAACGAAAAGAATAGCAAGTTGGATCAAAGATTTCATCTTAGTGAGGGTTTTGTGTCCTAAAAATAGGAAAATAAAAAAGCCGATTCAAACTAATGAATCGGCTTTTCAATGAAAATCCTATAATTTTTAGAAACAGTATTTGTTTTCTGCTTTCACTTTTTCTGCAATGGTATTTCGCAGTTCAACAACATTTGGGAAGTTGGTGTATTTGGTAAAACGCTTTAAGCCCATGAGCATCATTTTTTGCTCATCACCTTCAGCGAAAGAAACAATACCTTCCATACCGTTTTTCTTAATAATTTCCACAGCATTGAATAAATACAATTTAGCCATGGCTATTTGCTCTTTTTGAGCTTCTTCGCCAAAACGTTTTGCATTTTTCTCAGCTCTTAATATTGCCGATTCTGCCATGTAAATTTCAATAAGAATATTGGATGCGTTCAACAGCAATTGCTGATGTTTTTCTAAATCGGGACCAAATTTCTGAACAGCAGAACCTGCAACCATTAAGAAAACCTTCTTAAGTTTAGCAATCATATCTTTTTCTTCAGAAAATAATTCTGAATAATCAGGAACATCAAACGACGGAATTCCCATTAGCTCATCCGCAACAGCCATGGCAGGACCTAATAAATCTACATGACCTTTCATCGCTTTTTTAACCAACATGCCAACAGAAAGCATGCGGTTGATTTCATTAGTGCCCTCATAGATTCTTGCAATACGCGCATCACGCCAGGCAGCTTCCATTGGTGTTTCTTCAGAGAAGCCCATACCACCGAAAATCTGGATACCTTCATCGGCACAATTTTGTACATCTTCCGAAACGGCCACTTTTAAAATAGAGCATTCAATAGCATATTCTTCTACGCCTTTAAGCTCAGCTTCTTGGTGTGAGTTACCGGCTTCTATGCGCAATGCAATGCGATCTTCAATATTTTTAGCCGCTCTGTAAGAGGCAGATTCACCAGCATACGCACTCGTTGCCATTTCTGCAATCTTTGCTTTTATGGCACCAAAATCTGCAATAGCAGTTTTAAATTGCTTACGCTCATTAGCATATTGTACGGCTGTAGTGGTAATGCGTCTTTGTGAGTCTAAACAAGCTGCCGCTAATTTTATGCGGCCCACGTTAAGGGCATTCATGGCAATTTTAAAGCCTTCACCACGACCTGCCAGCATATTTTCCACAGGCACCATACAGTCATTAAAGAAGACTTGTCTGGTAGAACTTGCTCTAATACCTAGTTTGTGTTCTTCCTCACCTAAAGTAATACCATTTTCTGGGTCGTTCTCTACGATGAATCCCGTGATGTTTTTATCATCCTCAATTCTGGCAAACACAATGAATAGTTTACAAAAGCCTGCGTTGGATATCCACATTTTTTGGCCATTGATTTTGTAGTGTTTACCGTCTTCTGTGAGCTCAGCGGTTGTTTTACCAGAATTTGCATCACTACCAGCACCAGGCTCTGTAAGACAATAAGCACCAAACCACTCACCAGTCGCTAATTTTGGTACATATTTTTGTTTCTGTTCTTCTGTACCATAAAGAGTAATAGGCATGGTTCCAATACCAGTATGCGCACCAAATGCTGTACTGAATGAGCCTGTACCACTTGAGATATAATCACAGACCAACATGGTAGATACAAATCCCATTCCCATGCCACCATATTCTTCAGGTACCGCAACACCTAAAAACCCAAGGTCTCCAGCCTTTTTCATGCACTCTTCTGTAAAGGCAAAATCCTTTTTCTCAAAACGTTCTCTATGTGCTATGATTTCACGGTCATTAAATTCGATAACCGCTTCCTTCATCATGGTCTGTTCTTCGTTAAAATCCTCTGGCGTAAAGACATCGTCGCATTTGGTTTCCTTAACCAAGAACTGGCCACCTCGTAATAATTCTTTTTCTATTGTTTCCATCACTTTTATAGTTTGATATGTTTTTATTTAGTTTAAAAATTCAAAAATACCTGCAGCACCTTGACCTGTGCCTACACACATGGTTACCATGCCGTATTTATTTTTCATGTCACGTTTTCGCATTTCATCAAAAAGCTGAACCGATAGTTTTGCACCTGTACATCCTAGAGGATGACCTAACGCAATGGCACCGCCATTAACATTAACTATATCTGGATTCAGGTTTAGTTCTCGTATTACGGCTATTGATTGCGAAGCGAAGGCTTCATTAAGTTCTATCAGCTCTATATCGCTTTGGGATAAGCCACCTTGCTTCAATGCTTTAGGTACAGCGGCAACTGGCCCTATACCCATGATTCTTGGCGGCACACCAGCAGCGGCATAACTTACAAGACGTGCTATTGGCTCTAGATTTAACTCTTTAACCATGTCTTCGCTCATAACCAAAACAAAAGCCGCACCATCACTTGTTTGTGAGGAATTTCCAGCGGTGACACTACCACCTTGGGCAAAAACGGGACGTAATTTAGCTAAGGCTTCTTTGCTTGTACCACGTCTTGGCCCTTCATCCTTTTTAACGGTAAATGTTCTGGTCGCTTTTTTACCATTGTCATCCACATAAGTTTCTTCTACATCAATAGGAACGATTTGATCTTGGAATCTATCTTCGTCCAAAGCTTTTAATGCTTTCATATGGGAATTGTAGGCAAACTCATCTTGATCTTCCCTAGAAACATTGAACTTCTCAGCCACAGCTTCTGCGGTATTTCCCATTCCCCAGTAATAATCCTCGTGTCCTGAGTTGACGATATCGTAATTGAGTTCCGGTTTAAAACCTGTCATTGGGACGGAACTCATACTTTCTGATCCACCTGCAATGATGCATTCTGCCATTCCAGATTGAATTTTAGCCACGGCCATTGCAATGGTTTCCAACCCTGAAGAGCAAAAACGGTTTACGGTTACTCCCGGAACATCTACAGTGTTCAATCCAATGAGCGAAATGATACGTGCCATATTAAGACCTTGTGATCCTTCTGGCATGGCATTCCCAACGATGACATCGTCTACACGATTAACGTCAAGGTTTGGAAGTTTACCCATCATATATTGAATGGTCTCGGCAGCTAATTCATCTGCTCTTTTAAATCTAAAACCACCTTTTTTTGATTTTCCTACGGCAGTTCTATATCCTTTTACTATATATGCTTGTTTGTTCATAGTTCTAATTTTTATTTTGAAATTTAGAGTCTAGAATCTAGACGAATAGACATAAGACTAATCACCTAAGTTGTCAATAAACTTTCCTAACATTTTTTGAATTTGTAATATTTTATTTTCTAATTCTTCAAACTTGTTTTTATCGAAATACCCTTCATTGAAAGATACTATTAGTTGTGTCTCCCATTCAAACGCTGAGCCTAGACTATTTTCTAGATATTTCTTGAAATGTCTATCGGTACTTTTACTAGAGCCCTCAGAAATATTAGAGGGAATAGAAACAGCGCATCTATTCATTTGGCTTATAAGATTAAATCTTTCAAAATCTGGAAACGTTTTGGTGAGCTTGTAGCTATCTTTAACTAAAGCAATACCATCTTGCCATATCTTTAATTTTTTGAAGTTATGTCTTCCCATCAGTCTATAATCTATATTCTAGCTGTCTAGTTTCTCAGTGGTTTACCAGTTTTTAACATATGTTGAATACGTTCAAGCGTTTTGCGCTCTGTACAGAGGCTCAAGAAGGCTTCACGCTCTAAATCCAATAAGTATTGCTCAGTAACTAACGTTGGTTCCGATAAATCACCGCCAGCCATAACGTAAGCCAATTTGTTAGCTATTTTTTGGTCATGCTCGCTAATGTAGTGGCTAGCTTCCATAGAATCGGTTCCTACTAAGAACATTCCTAAGGCTTGCTTACCTAATACTTTTACGTCTTTACGTTTCACTGGTTGGGTGTAACCAGCATCTGCCATCAATCGTGCGTGAGCTTTTGCTGTTGCGATTTGTCGATCTTTGTTTACTACAACAATATCTTTTCCTTTTTGAAGGACTCCCATATCAAAAGCCTCGTAAGCCGAAGTGGCTACTTTTGCCATACCTATCGTTAGGAAGTACTCTTGAAGTACGTTTAATTCTACATCGCCTTTGTGGAAGGTGTCCGATGCCCTTAAAGCCATTTCCTTAGAACCTGCACCACCTGGAATAACGCCTACACCAAACTCCACGAGTCCGATATAAGTTTCGGCAGCGGCAACAACTTTGTCGGCATGCATAGACAATTCACAAGCACCACCTAATGACATACCATGCGGTGCTGCAACTGTCGGTATCGCAGAATAGCGCATGCGCATCATAGTATCCTGGAAGTACTTAATGGCCATATTAAGCTCATCGTATTCCTGCTCGACAGCCATCATAAAAATCATCCCGATGTTGGCACCGACAGAGAAATTGGCTCCTTGGTTTCCTATGACCAATCCATCAAAATCCTTTTCGGCTAAATCGACCGCTTTATTCAGTCCGGCCAATACATCACCACCTATGGTGTTCATCTTAGAACGGAATTCACAGTTTAGGATACCATCGCCCAAATCTTCAACAACAACGCCTGAGTTTTTAAAGACTTCATTGGATTTTCTGATATTATCTAGAATGATAAAGCTATCCTGTCCTGGAATCTTCTCGTGCGATTTTTTCTTGATATCGTAAGCATAGGTAGCACCATCTTTAACCGAATAAAAGGATGTACTTCCTGAGGCCAACATCTCTGTAATCCAAGCATTAGGCTCTAGACCTTCGGCTTTTATAAATTCGATACCTTTTTCAACGCCAATGGCATCCCAAATCTGGAATGGTCCGTGGCCCCATCCAAAGCCTGCCTTCATGGCATCGTCTATTTTATAAAGCTCTTCGGTGATTTCAGGAATTCTGTGGGACACATAGGCCATCAATGCTGCAAAGTGCTTTCTGTAGAAATCTCCCGCCTTATCTTTACCATTGACCAAAACTTCAAATCTATCTACAACATTATCTATGGATTTTGTAAGTTCTAGGGTAGCAAACTTGGCCGACTTCTTCTGGCGATATTCTAAAGTATCCAAATCTAAGGATAGAATTTCGGTTTTGCCCTCTGCATTTTTGGTCTTTTTGTAGAACCCTTGTCCAGTTTTACTTCCAAGCCAGTTATTCTCTAACATCTTGTTTATAAAGTCCGGGATATTGAATAAATCTTGACGTTCATCATCAGGACAATTATCTTTAATTCCGTTGGCCACATGAACTAAGGTATCTAACCCAACAACATCAATAGTTCTGAAGGTTGCCGATTTAGGTCTTCCTATAACAGGACCAGATAATTTATCTACCTCTTCAATCGTCATACCAAGTTCCTTAACAATATGAAACACGTTCATTATGCTGAAAATACCGATACGGTTTCCAATAAAAGCTGGCGTGTCTTTTGCAACAACAGATGTTTTACCAAGGAACTGCTCGCCGTAGCTGTTTAAAAAGTCTAATACAGCTTGATCAGTTTTAGGTCCTGGAATGACCTCAAAAAGTCTTAAATAGCGTGCAGGATTAAAGAAGTGTGTTCCGCAGAAATGTTTCTGGAAGTCCTCACTTCGGCCTTCACTCATGAATTTAATAGGTATTCCAGATGTGTTCGAAGTTATAAGGGTTCCTGGCGTTCTGTACTTTTCCAACTTCTCAAAAACCTGCTTTTTGATGTCTAACCGCTCCACCACTACTTCCATAATCCAATCGACATCTTTTACCTTAGCAATATCATCTTCGAGATTTCCTGTGGTAATTCTATTGGCGAATTTTTTATGATAAATAGGAGAGGGCTTAGATTTAAGGGCAGTGGCTAGAGCATCGTTGACAAGTCTATTCCTTACAACCTTATCCTCTAGGGTTAATCCTGCTGCTTTTTCTTTATCGGTTAATTCGCGAGGCACTATATCTAGTAGTAATACCTCTACACCAATATTGGCAAAATGGCAAGCGATACCGCTACCCATGATACCCGAACCTATAATGGCTATTTTTTTTATTCTACGTTTACTCATCGTATTTTAAAATGTGTTCGTTTTGGTTATATATTTTTTTATTTGAAATCATATTGCTAATGGCCTCTGTGACTTCAAAAAAATGTTCAAGTTTTTTTGGGTCGACATTGGCTCTAACGGCATCATTAAAAATTAACACGCGCTCTTTGGAATACGCTCTTTTTTCCTTTCCGAAATCGGTGAGATGAATTAAAACACCGCGTCCATCTTCAGGGTTTGGTTTACGCTCAATAAGTCCTTTTTCTTCCATTGTTTTTAGTGTGCGGGATAGGCTTGTGGCTTCCATTCCCATTTTAGGACCTAATGAGGTGGAAGGTGTCCCATGTTCAGGGTCGATGCTTAACAAGGCAAAACCTGTGGCCATGGTAGTATCAAACTTGGCAGCTTCTTCATTGTACATTTTATTTACGGCCAACCACGTGGTTCTCAGAACATAATCTATGGTTTTGTCTTTCATCCTTTAAAAATTGAAATCAAATATAAGAAAAAATACTATGCACGCATAGTAAATTTAAAAAAATTATGCATGCATAGTAATTAATGGAGAAATAAAAAAAACCTACCTTATTGGTAGGGTCTGTTTTCATGGGTTTAAAAACTTTTTATTTATTCATTTTACCATTTATTGCGCCAATTACAGCACCAATTATTCCTGTCATTACAATACTAATGGCTACGTCCAAAGCTGCCATATCAAATGTGGTTTCAGGTTCCATGACAAGATTGAATAAATTAAAATAGATTCCCATAAAGAACCCAATAATGATTCCTGCCTTAGCACCAGTGGCAGCCGTAGCTATTTGTGCCCAATGATTGTAAATGTAAGACACAAAAAAACCAAAAGTTAGGCACCCTAAGAAAATAAAGACCATCATGGTGCTTGATTCTTCAGGTTGAGGAAAAAAATCAGCAAACAGAAGTCCATAAAAGACCCAGCCCAGTAGAAAATCGACAATACCACCGACTAATCCGGAGACAATAAACGTTTTTGTTTTCATAATTGAAAGATTTAGTTAGTAATCTAAATGTAAACAAATAAAACGTAAATATCTGTATTTCAATAAGTAAAGTATTACAGAAACCGTATATTTATAGATTGAAGGCCTCTTTTCTAGACTTAATTTTTAGTTTTGAACAGATAGAGCTTGCAAGGTCTTCACCTCTTAATCATGATCATTTAATTGAATTTCTCTGCGAAGGTTGAATGTTGAGTCTTGTTCAAAACCTACAAAGGAAAATGCTAGAACGAGCAGTAGGGTCAATTGGTTTTGAATTGTTTTTATTAGGATTCTAAATTTTTAAAGTTAACAACACAAAACTAAGGGCTGTTTTGTCTTTAGAAAAATTCAATCGGACTGAAAAACAACTTAATTAAGGACTAAAAATGACCTAGTGCTAGGAACTGTAGATTTTTTCATATAAGTCGTTGTACTTTTCCCTAATCACATTTCGCTTCATTTTCATGGTGGGTGTAAGTTGCCCTTCATCTATGCTCCAGACATCTTCAGTGAGTTCAAATCGTTTTATCTGTTCCCACTTTCCGAAATTCTGATTGTACTTATCAACCTCTTTTTGGATACGATTTATCACTTTTTCAGAATTGGCTATCTCTTTTTCAGATTTGCCTATATCGTTGTATTCCTTATGGTCAATCCAATCCCTGATAAACTCAAAATTAGGTTGGATAATTGCTGCTGGCATTTTTTCACCTTCACCAATTACCATGACCTGTTCTATAAACAAGGATTGTTTAAGGTCATTCTCTAATAAGGTAGGTATGATATATTTACCTCCAGACGTTTTAAACATCTCTTTTTTACGACCAGTGATTTTTAGAAAGCCGTCTTCATCCAATTCTCCTTTATCGCCAGTATGAAAATATTCACCAGTCATGACGCTAGCTGTTTTTTCAGGGTCTTTGTAATACCCTTTCATTACATTAGGTCCTTTGATGAGAATCTCGCCATCATCAGCAATTTTAACTTCTACGTTTGGGATAGGTTTACCAACAGTGCCAACCTTATACATGTTGTTTTCATAAAGACCAACAGAGACTACTGGCGATGTTTCAGTGAGACCGTAACCTTCCATAACTCTCATATTGGCAGCGCCAAATATGCGTGCAAGTCTTGGTTGCAGTGCTGCGCTACCTGAAACCATAGTACCTAATTCTCCACCTAGGGCTTCTCGCCATTTGCTAAAAATAAGTTTATTGGCAATTTTAAGTTTAAACTCGTACCAACTACCATTTTTGCCGTACGGCTCCCATTTTTCTCCAAGTCTTACGGCCCAAAAGAATAGGGCTTTTTTAATACCTGTGAGCTCTTCTCCTTTAAGCATTATTTTATCAAATACTTTTTCTAGAAGTCTTGGTACCACGCTCATAAGGTTGGGTTTTATTTCCTTGGCATTATCACCAATTTTATCTAGAGCTTCGGCAAAATAAATAGAGGTTCCTGCATATTGATAGACATAAATAAGTACTCTTTCAAAGATGTGGCATATAGGTAAAAAACTAAGCACGCGGGTCTCACCAGAAGGCGGCAGTGGTACCCTTGGTGAGCTGTCTAAGACATTGCTCGTTATGTTCCAATGTGTGAGCATAACACCTTTTGGTTTTCCTGTGGTTCCTGACGTATAGATAATCGTAGCTAAATCGTCTGGCTTCACCGCATCCATTCTTTCCTGGACTTCGGCTTGATTACTATCATCTTTCCCTAGTTCAAAAAGTTCTGAATAGTGCTTACAACCTTTGATGTGGTTAAAGGAATACACTTCCTTTAGGCTGGTTTCTGATTGTACTTGTCTTACTTTTTCCAATACTTCTTCGTCGGAGACAAAACAATAAATGGATTCGCTATGGTTAAGAACATATTTATAATCTTCTGCGGAGATTGTGGGGTAAATGGGAATATTTTGAGCACCCACCTGCAGTACGCCAATATCCATAATGTTCCATTCCGTCCTATTTGTAGTAGAAATAACCGCAATTTTGTCATTCTTTTTTACGCCCATTCTAAGGAGAGCTCTACTAACGGCGTTGGCTTTATCTAAATATTCCTTGGTAGACATTGGTGTCCATTTACCGTCGTACTTGGTAACCAAAGCCGTGTCGCTTGGTTTGTGCTCTAATTGGTAGTAAGGAAAATCGAAAAGACGGGTTATTTCAGTCATAATCAAATTAGCAAAAAATTAGTTGGATAATTACGAAAATAGGAAAATAAACCCTTTTTTTAAGAAGTGCTAAAAATCAGGACTATTTTTTTAACAAAAATTTAGGGCTTTTGCTTTTTGCACCTTATTTAAAAAATAATTTGAAAAAATTCCTTCAGTACGCTTTGGCATCGAAGTCATATTTCAAACGTTTTCGTAAGCAATCCCTTTAAAATTCTTGCTTTTCTCAATTTCAAACATGATAAATATCATCAAAAATGGACAAGCCGGCCTTTAATTTTGTAAACAAGAAAATGAGAAGTTTTCTTTTTATGACTACTAAATTCATTAAATCATGGAAGTAAAAGAATTCATAGGTGGAAATTGGACAAAAACCGTTGACGTAAGGGATTTTGTGTTTAAGAATATTACACCGTATACTGGACCATCTTCTTTTTTAGTTGGACCAACAGAAAGGACTAAAGCCATTTGGGAGATTTGCCTTAAGGCCATGGAAGAAGAACGCGCCAATAATGGCGTTCGCTGCTTAGATACGGATACTATCTCTACGGTTGAAGCCTTTGGGCCTGGATATATAGATAAAGATAACGAGGTGATTGTAGGATTACAGACCGATGAGCTTTTAAAACGAGCAATGAAGCCTTTTGGTGGGTTCAAAGTGGTTGAAAAAGCACTCTCGGAGCATGGTGTAGCGCCAAATGAGAAAATAACCGAATTGTTTTCTAAGTATGTTAAAACGCACAACGATGGCGTTTTTGATGCTTACAACGCTGAAATTAAAAAATACCGTTCTTTGGGAATTCTCACTGGCCTGCCAGACAATTATGCAAGAGGACGTATTATTGGCGATTATCGTCGTTTGGCCCTTTACGGTATTGACTTTTTAATTGAGCAAAAGAAAGAGGATTTAGAGGCAATTACCGGACCAATGACTGATGAGGTCATCCGATTACGTGAGGAAGTCTCTGAACAAATCAAGGCACTTAAGGCTATGAAAATTTTAGGTAATACCTATGATTTAGATTTGTCTAGACCAGCAAAAAATGCTCAAGAAGCTGTTCAGTGGACGTATATGGCTTATTTAGCAGCGGTAAAAGAACAAGATGGAGCGGCCATGTCACTTGGTAACGTCTCAACTTTCCTGGATATTTTTATTGAAAACGATCTGCGCGAAGGACTAATCACTGAAGACGAAGCCCAAGAATATATAGATCAGTTTGTAATGAAATTGCGCGTGGTAAGGCATTTAAGAATGCAAGCCTATGACGAAATTTTTGCAGGTGACCCAACTTGGGTAACTGAAGCTATTGGTGGTATGTTTAGCGATGGCCGAACCAAGGTGACCAAAACGTCTTACCGATTCTTAAACACCCTTTATAATTTAGGACCTTCACCAGAACCAAATATGACGGTTCTCTGGTCTGAAGATTTACCAGAAAATTTCAAAAAATTCTGTGCAAAGGTAGCTATAGAGACGTCTTCACTACAATTTGAGAACGATACCTTGATGCGAAATAGTAGAGGTTCTGATGATTATGGTATCGCTTGCTGTGTATCACATCAAGATTTAGGTAAGTCCATTCAATTCTTTGGTGCTCGTACTAACCTTGCTAAAACACTACTTTTAGCCATTAATGGTGGACGATGTGAATTAACAGGAGAACAAATATTTGATGGTGTTCCTGAGTATAAGGATGAGTACCTCGATTTTGATACCGTAATGACCAACTTTAAAATAGCCATGCAAGAAATTGCACGTGTTTATAGTGATTCTATGAATATCATCCACTACATGCACGACAAGTATTATTACGAAAAAGCACAAATGGCTTTAATTGATACCAATCCACATATTAATATCGCTTACGGTATTGCCGGTTTATCAATTGTGGCTGATTCCTTGTCGGCTATAAAATATGCCAAGGTGAAACCAATTAGGAATGAAGACGGTCTAACGGTAGATTTTGAGATTGAAGGTGAATTTCCTAAATATGGTAATGATGACGATAGAGTGGATGCCTTAGCAGCTCAGGCTGTTGCCGATTTCAATTATGAATTAAAGCAATTCCCAATATATAAGGATGCTGAGCCTAGTTTATCTGTTTTAACCATTACCTCTAACGTGGTTTATGGTAAAAAGACAGGTGCTACACCAGATGGACGAGCTTTGGGTGTTCCTTTTGCACCTGGTGCTAATCCAATGCACGGTCGTGACGAAATGGGAGCCATTGCTTCTCTAAATTCGGTAGCTAAGATTAACTATGAGGATGCACAAGATGGAATCTCCAATACGTTTTCTATAGTACCGAAATCCTTGGGCTCAGATATAGAGACTCGTATAGATAATTTAACCAGTATTTTAGATGGCTATTTCCATAATAATGCCCAGCATGTGAATATTAATGTGTTGGATAAGGATACGCTTTTAGATGCTATGGAGCATCCAGAAGAATATCCTCAACTGACCATAAGGGTATCTGGATATGCCGTTAACTTTGTTCGTTTAACAAGAGAGCAACAATTGGAAGTGATTTCAAGATCCTTCCATGAGTCTATGTAATTAGTCAGTAAAAGCACCTAGGGCTTAAAGGTTCTAGGTGCTTTTTTAATTCAAAAGCATATTAAAACTCAAGATAACATATTACAAGTTCATTCCATCGAAACTTTTGGAACGCACGATGGTCCTGGTGTAAGATGTGTCATTTTTTTGCAAGGCTGCAAATTAAAGTGCCTCTATTGTCACAATCCAGACACCATTGCCATGGATGGCGGTAAAGCGTACACCACCGATGCCTTGTTTGACATCATAACGAAGTCCAAGCCGTATTTTGGTAAAAATGGAGGTGTAACTATATCTGGAGGTGAACCACTTTTACAGGCCAAGGCTCTGATTCCTTTGTTTAAAAAACTCAAGGCCGAAGGTATTCACACCGCACTAGATACCAATGGTCGTATTTTAAACCACTTTGCCATGGAATTGATGGATAAGTATACAGATTTAGTGATGCTAGACATTAAGCACATGACGGAAGTAGGTTATGAGTACATCACTGGCCAGAAGAATAACCAAACAACCTTTAATTTTTCTGAGTATCGGGAAAAGTCAGGTAAACCCATGTGGTTACGCTACGTATTAATTCCAGGATTAACGGATAAATTGGATTTATTAGAATCCCTTGGGAATTATTTTAAAGACTACAAGACAGTAGAGAAATTGGAAATTCAGCCCTATCACAAATTGGGCGTTCATAAATGGGAAGCTTTGGGATGGGAATACCAGCTCAAAGACGCCAGGGAAAACACAAAAGAAGAACTGCAGAAGGCCCAAACCATTCTTGAACCCTATTTTAAACAAATCACCATTAACTAATCTTGCTTCCTAAAACTCAAAATTATGGCAACTACAAAACTTAAAAACCGTTGGCTAATTGCATTATCAGCAATAGGAATTCATATTGCTATTGGTTCTGTATATGCTTATTCTGTGATTACAAATCCCGTTAAAGAGGTTTTTGATGTTGAGGGTAGTACTATTAAATGGGCTTTTAAACTAGCGATTTTATTCCTTGGTTTTTCCGCGGCGTTTTTAGGGCCTTGGGTTGAAAAGGTTGGTCCAAAAGTTAGCGGAACAACAGCAGGGCTATTTTATGGTGTTGGAATTTTGGGTTCTGGTCTCGCGGTACACCTAGAATCTCTCGTTTTGTTTTATCTCTGCTACGGTGTCATTGGCGGTATTGGATTAGGGTTGGGTTATATTACACCTGTTAGTACTTTGGTGAAGTGGTTTCCTGATAAACGTGGATTGGCCACAGGTATGGCCATCATGGGTTTTGGATTTTCGGCATTGCTGTTTGGTCCAATCATGCAATCATTTTTTGAAACCGTTGGTATCTCTAACGCCTTTTACCTTTTAGGCGCTATTTATATGGTGTTAATTTTAGCCTCTTCAAGATATATTGAGCGTCCACCGAAAGGGTATGCACCTACTGGCTTCGACCCTGAGGAATCCGTAACCGTTAAGGCTGATATCTCTAATATTACAGCCAAAGAGGCCTTGGGCTCAAGACGTTTTTACTACATCTGGATTATGATGTTCATTAATATTACCTGCGGTATTGCTATCATTGCAGCTGCAAGTCCAATGATGCAAGAAAAACTGAGTTATACGCCTATGCAAGCTGCCGGTGTGGTTGGGCTAATAGGTGTATTCAATGGGTTGGGAAGAATACTGTGGTCTAGCCTTTCAGATTATTTAGGCCGTCCCAACACCTATGTGATTTTCTTTGCCTTTCAGATTTTGGCATTTTATTTCTTGCCTCAAATTACAATGGAGCTATTGTTTTTAGTAGTGCTGTTTACTGTAATTACTATGTATGGCGGAGGTTTTGCAACCTTACCGGCATTTTTAGGAGACTTATTTGGTACCAAACAGCTTGGTGCTATCCATGGCTTGGTACTCGCAGGCTGGGCCTTAGCAGGAGTTATTGGACCTACAATTTACGACATGGTTAAAAGTGCCACAGGGTCATTGGATATTACCTTAAAGGTATTTTCAGGTTTGTTCATGATTGCTTTCATAGTGTCGCTTCTAATGAAACGGTCGGTCAACTTAGCTTACAAAATGAAGAATGAAGCTTACGCTCAGGCTTAGTTAATTTCATTTGTTAACCCCAGTTGTTTTTTTATATATTTCATTACGCATAAATTCTCTCTATAAGTTATGAAAAATAGGTGGTTCATGGTACTAAGTGCCATTGCAATTCATATTTCTATAGGATCTGTATATGCATTTTCCGTAATAACAGATCCAGTTAAGGCCATTTTCGAGGTGGAGGCATCAACGGTAAAATGGGCGTTTCAAATCACCATAATAATGATGGGTCTTTCTGCCGCCTTTTTAGGCGAATGGGTCTCTAAAATAGGTCCTAAACGAAGTACTACCATTGCAGGAGTTTGTTATGGAATGGGTATTTTAGGCTCAGGGTTGGCTGTGCAATCGGGAATATTATGGCTATTCTTTTTGAGTTATGGATTTATTGCAGGTATTGGTCTAGGCGTTGGCTACATTACACCAGTTAGCGTTCTCGTTAAATGGTTTCCTGATAGACGTGGTTTGGCCGTTGGAATTGTTATCATGGCCTTTGGCTTGGCTTCCATGGTTTTTGGTCCATTAATGCAATATTTTTTCGAAACCATTGGAGTTGCTGCAACCTTTTATACTCTTGGTGCCATTTATACGCTATTAATTCTTTTGGCAGCATCTTATATTGAAAATCCACCAGAAGGTTTTCGTCCAAAAGGATTTCAAGAAAACATGTCGTTGTCACAAAAAACACACATTGTTGAGTTCACTGCAAAACAGGCCCTTGGTAGTAAGCGCTTTTACTACATCTGGATTATGATGTTCATTAATATTACCTGCGGTATTGCCCTAATTGCAGAGGCCAGTCAAATTTCTCAGCAGCAACTTGGATACACGCCAATGCAAGCCGCAGGTGTCGTAGGGCTTATTGGTGCTTTTAACGGTTTAGGTCGATTGTTGTGGTCGGCATTTTCCGACTTTTTTGGAAGACCTATAACATTTATTGTATTTTTCATCATAGAGATGATAGCCTTTTTCTTTTTGGCCCAAATTGGACAAGAATTTGTTTTTCTAGCTGTTCTTATGCTTATAATCACTATATATGGCGGAGCATTTGCCACGCTTCCCGCTTTTCTTAGTGACTTGTTCGGAACAAAACAATTAGGTACTATTCTCGGGATGGTTTTGATATCAAAGGGATTCGCTGGCTTATTAGGACCTGCCATTTATGATTATGTAAAAATCACAACAGGTTCCTTGGATATAACTTTGAAGGTTTTTTCAGGAATGTTTGTATTCGCGTTCTTAATTTCTTTAGCTATGCTTATTTCTGTCAAAAAATCTAGAAACAAGTTGCAAGAGCAGGCGGCTTAAGTTTTGGGACCTCGTTATTTTTAAGACGGACCCTTATTTCACCAATTTTTCTGCATCTATCTTTTACATTAATTTAGAAAAAATCCTATTAGCTGACAATTGTCAGCTAATTTTTTTTAGTTGAAAACTACCTTTATACCATGTTTTTAGCAAAACAATTTATACAATACGAATCATAAATACATAGAAAAATGGAAGTACTCGAAGAGACTAAGACTCGAGTTTACAGGTTTGGAAACAAAACTGCAGACGGAAATAGCAAAATGAAGAATTTGCTTGGAGGAAAAGGCGCTAATTTAGCAGAAATGAGCGCAATTGGAATTCCTGTTCCACCAGGTTTTACAATTACAACAGAAGTTTGCACAGAATATAATAGCCTTGGAAAAGAGGCCGTCATTGAACTTATTAAAAAGGAAGTAGAAGACTCTATTGCCAATATTGAATCCCAAATGGGAGCTGTATTCGGCGATAAGGAAAATCCGCTTCTCATTTCCGTACGTTCAGGTGCCCGCGTTTCTATGCCAGGGATGATGGACACGGTTCTCAATTTAGGATTAAACGATGAGGTAGTGCTCGGTTTGGCAAAACGCACAGATAATGAGCAGTTTGCTTGGGATTCCTATCGTAGATTTATCCAAATGTATGGTGGTGTTGTCTTGGGCATGAAGCCAGAATCTAAAGAAGACATTGATCCTTTTGAGGAAATAATGGAACACCTTAAACATAAACGCGGTATTGAATTGGATACTGAATTTACGGTTCAGGATTTAAAGGACTTGGTCTATGATTTTAAAGATGCTGTAAAAAAGAGAACAGGACACGATTTTCCTACCAATCCTTGGGATCAACTTTGGGGCGCCATAATAGCCGTATTTAATAGCTGGAATGGCGATAGGGCTGTTTATTACCGAAATATGCATGGGTATCCTGCAGATTGGGGAACCGCTGTAAATGTTCAAGCTATGGTTTACGGTAATATGGGCGAAAATTCCGGAACAGGAGTTTGTTTTACCCGTGACGCTGGTACTGGAGAAAATATTTTCAATGGAGAGTATCTCATTAACGCACAAGGTGAAGATGTTGTAGCTGGTGTTCGTACACCTCAGCAGATTACTAAGTTAGGTTCCCAGCGTTGGGCAGAACTTGCCATGATAGAAGAAAAAGATCGTGCGGAAAATTATCCTTCATTAGAAGAGCTTATGCCTAAAATCTTCGCAGAGCTTAATGCATATCAAGATATTTTAGAGAAGCATTACCGAGACATGCAGGATATGGAGTTCACCATTCAAGATGGCAAACTGTGGATTTTACAAACAAGAAATGGTAAAAGAACAGGTGCCGCTATGGTCAAAATTGCGATGGACTTGCTCAAAGAAGGAATGATAAACGAAAAAGAAGCTTTATTGCTTATAGAACCTAATAAATTGGATGAATTATTACACCCAATATTTGAGCCTAAAGCCTTAAAGCGTGCTAAAGTTATCGCTCAAGGTTTACCAGCATCTCCGGGTGCTGCAACTGGTAAAATAGTCTTTTTCGCAGATGAGGCTAACAAGTTCAAAAGTAGTATTCTCGTGAGAATAGAAACTTCACCAGAGGATTTAGAAGGTATGAACATTGCCAAGGGTATTTTAACGGCTCGTGGCGGAATGACCTCACATGCCGCAGTTGTGGCACGAGGCATGGGTAAATGCTGTATTTCTGGTGCTGGGGCATTAAAGATTGATTATAAAAATAGGACGTTGACTGTAGATGGTCATGAGTATCATGAAGGTGATTGGATTTCATTAAACGGCTCTACTGGTAATATTATTGAAGGTAAAGTGGCTACCATGGAACCTGAACTGAGTGGGGAATTTGCCGAGTTAATGTTGTTAACCGATAAATACGGTGAAATGAAAGTCCGTACTAATGCAGATACACCAAATGATGCTAAGATAGCACGCAATTTTGGAGCACAAGGAATTGGTTTAACCAGAACAGAACATATGTTCTTTGAGGTTGATAGAATCAAAGCCATGCGCGAAATGATTCTTGCCGATACCGTTAAAGGTCGTAAGCAAGCCTTAGATGAGTTGTTGCCGATGCAGCGTTCTGATTTCGAAGGAATCTTTGAAGCTATGGATGGTCTTTCAGTAACCATTAGACTATTGGACCCACCATTACATGAATTTGTGCCACACCAGTTAGCTACTCAAAAAGAGTTAGCTGAAGATATGCACATTCCTTTGCAAGCTGTAAAGAATAAGGTTGCAGAGCTCGAGGAGTTTAATCCAATGCTAGGTCACAGAGGTTGTCGTTTAGGTAATACCTATCCTGAAATTACGGAAATGCAGACCAGAGCGATCATTGAAGCTGCCCTTAATTTAAAGGAACGCGGTATCATATGTAAGCCTGAAATTATGGTTCCTCTAGTAGGAACGGTTAAGGAATTTGAAATGCAAGAAGGTATTATTAGATCAACGGCTGAAACAATTTTTGCAGAGCGTAATGATCGTATTGATTATCTCGTTGGAACTATGATTGAAGTCCCAAGAGCAGCTTTGGTAGCAGACCTTATTGCAGAGAAGGCGGATTTCTTTTCCTTTGGAACCAATGATTTAACTCAAATGACATTTGGTTATTCTAGAGACGATGCCAGTAAATTCCTGCCAATATATATTGAGAAGGGAATATTAAAAGTAGACCCATTTGAAGTTATTGACGAAGAAGGTGTGGGGCAACTGGTTAAAATTGGAACAGAACGTGGTCGTAGTATTAAACCTAATCTTAAAGTAGGTATTTGCGGTGAGCACGGAGGTGAACCTTCTTCTGTGGAGTTCTGTTATAATACTGGAATGGATTATGTGAGTTGTTCTCCATATCGCGTACCGATTGCAAGGTTGGTATCTGCGCAAGCAGCTGTAAAATCAACCATGTAAAACGTGTATTGTTGATTCAAGAAAGCCCGGAATTTTTTCCGGGCTTTTTTTATTGTAATTCTAAACGTACAAGATTTGATTTGTCTTATTCTAATTATGTAAAACAAGTAAAGGCACAGGGCTGTTAAAGGTTTGTTTTAAGGTTACACTATTGCTAAATATTCTATCAAAAAAATCTTTTTTAGTGCGAAGTAAGCAAAGCAAATCGGTATCTTGATTTTGAATATGGACGTTAAGCTGTTGGTTTAAATCCCCATCACCCTTTTTATTGGAAATTTTTGGATTTAAATCGGCAATAGAGTCCAAGGTTGGTTTTAAATCGGGATCACTAGAATTAGAGATATGTACGACTTCAAGGTTGCTATTATGGGTTTCTACTATATTGCGCAAAGGCGCGAGTGTAGATTTTGTTGAGATATTGATGTCGCCAAGGGCAAAAACAACATTATCCAGGTTGGTATATTTGTAATCTAAAGGCACAACGATGACTGGCGCAGAGGTTTTGGATATTACGCCGCCCGCAACACTTCCCATGAAGACTTCTTTTAGGCCGCTAACACCTTTGGTGCCCATAACAATAAAATCAAAATATCCGCTATCTCCCATCGTAGCAATTGTTGATACAGCATAACTTTTTGCTAATTTAGTTTTAAACACTACATCAGGAGTTTCGGCTTGTATTTCCTTTATTAAATCGTTCAATTTATTTTCGGCATCTCTTATAAGAATACCATCAATGGATTTCATCATTAAAGCTGTAGAATGAGCGCCGTATATATGTACTATTGTGACTTCAATTTTATTCCCTTCGAATAATTGTATGGCATAGCGCAAGGCGTTTTTTGATGTGTCTGAAAAATCTATAGGAACGAGAAGTTTTACCATGGTTTTGTGAAATGGTTTTTTTTAAGGTTTAACAATGCTTAAATCCATGCCTTTTATTGCTGAATTTCAAGTGTATCTAAGGTACAAAATTTTGAATGAATTATGCCTAAAGATTTTGCAGGAAATTTTAGTTTCAAATTATTAATAGATGAAAATAGGGGAACAGTATCATTAATCATAAAATAACTTAATTTTTTACAATTATTAAACGTGATTTTTCATGACTTTTTGAAAGATTTATCTTAAATTTGAAATACATCCTATGAGCATAATTTTTCATGAATTAACATTATTTACACGATACAACTGTGTTTATTTTTCTCATTTAATAAAACTAAATTTCAATCATATATGACAATCTTAGACAAAATTTTGTTTGCCCAAGATTTCGCCTCCACTTCAAAACAATTGGAGTCGGTAGCTGCGTCCTTGGCGTCCTCATTCAAATCTACCATTGTGCCTATGCACGTATTGCCTAACGATATAGTTAATCCAAAAGTTAAAGATCTTTTGGACGATACCGCTAAATCAAGACTGGAGGCAACTGCACAAGTTCTGCGAGACAGCGGCGTAAAAGTAGAAGCACCCATTATAAAATATGGTATACCATACGACCAAATCGTAATGGCCGCATCATCGGTTAATGCCAATATGATACTGGTTGGTTCTGGTGAGACAAATGCAGGAGAAAAATTTAAACTAGGCACCACAACCGAGCGTATTATTCAAAGGAGTGAAAAGCCTGTAATGGTTATTAAGGAGAACAGTGCCCTAAGCGTGTCCAAGATTTTATGTCCAGTAGACTTTTCTAGTCCGTCTGAGCGAGCACTTAAAAATGCGTTAATTTTTGCCAGACGCTTTAATGCTGAGCTTATTATTTTAAGCGTATCCGAAACTACGACCTCTTCCTGGTTTAGTTCTAAAGAAGATTTGGAAAAAGAAAATAAAGAACGCCTAAAAGCACACACTAAAGATTTTGAAGCCTTCTTGAATAAAGTAAATCTGGAGGGCGTCAATTGGTCCAGGGAAGAGCGCTCAGGAAATCCAGCGCAAGAAATATTGAATACCATTTCAGATAAAAATATAGATTTACTCATAATGGGTACTTCTGGGCGTTCTGGCCTAAATAGGCTTATTGTTGGCAGTGTTACGGAAAAAGTGATTCGTGAGGTGCCCTGTTCATTTCTTACCTTAAAGTCCCAAGATGTGATAAGTCTACAGCTTGAAACAGATATTAAAGATTTTGAAGCGCTTTATGAAGCCGGTCAACAACTCGAAAAAGATGGGTTGTATGAGGCTGCAATAGAACAGTATAAAGCTAGTTTAGGTATCAATACCATGCATGTGCCAGCTTACCGTGCCATTGCTAAATTGTTTGATAAAATAGGAGAGCCAGAGAAAGCGTCATTATATCGCAAGAGTGCTAATGAAATAAAGGAGAGGATATGGTACTCTAAAATAGAAGAGGAAGCCAGAAAACATAGAGGGCAGTAATTTTAAAACAGGAAAAAGCTTAGTCATTTGGAAAAAGCAAAAGGAAAAGTTATCAGTGTCAATGAATCTTTGGTTGGTGTAGAAAATACCGAAGGCGCTGTTATGAACGGAGAGGTGGCTTATATTGTGCTTGAGGATGGGAAACGCCTTAAATCAGAGGTTATTGACGTCAAACCTGGAAAACGCGTGTTCCTTCAAGTATTTGAGGATACGTCTTGGATGAAAATTGGAGATGAAGTGGAATTTACAGGTCTTCCTTTGTCTGTTAGACTAGGTCCTGGTATTCTAGGAACGGTAACAGACGGGCTCCAAAACCCCTTGTATGAATTAGCAAAGAAAGAGTGGTTTTTAGAGCGCGGTATGGTAGTTGCGCCTTTAGATGAATCTAAAAAATGGCATTTTACCCCTAAGCTTCAATCAGGAGACACGGTCAGCGGCGCATCCATATTGGGTTCAGTCCCAGAAAAGATGTTTGAGCATAAAATTTTCGTGCCCTTCAATCTGACCAAAGAGTACACCGTTGAATCTATTGTCCCGGAAGGCGACTATACCATTACCGATACGATAGCTGTTCTTAAAGATGGTGCAGGGGAAACTAAGGCGTTAACCATGACTTTTGATTGGCCGGTGAAGCAGCCTATGCCATTTCATAAGCGTTCCGTGCCTAAAGAGACGTTACCTACAGGGATGCGAATTTTAGATGCGCTTTTTCCAATAGCCTATGGTGGTACCGCTTGTAGTCCAGGTCCATTCGGAGCGGGAAAAACGGTTTTACAGCATAGTATAGCCAAGCATTCGAGGGCAGATGTTGTTATAATTGCAGCATGTGGTGAGCGTGCTGGTGAAGCGGTAGAAGTTTTCAAGGATTTTCCTGAACTTATTGATCCAAGAACTGGAAAATCATTGATGGACAGAACTTATATTGTTGGTAATACCTCTTCAATGCCTGTTGCTGCAAGAGAAGCTTCTGTATATTTGGCTACGGCCGTTGGAGAATATTACAGAAAACAAGGGCTTGATGTTCTGATTTTGGCAGACTCCACCTCACGCTGGGCGCAAGCGCTTCGGGAAACCTCTGGTCGCAAGGAAGAAATACCTGGTCCCGAAGCCTTTCCCATGTACATTTCGACTTTAATTTCTGCTTTTTATGACAGGGCAGGTGTAGAAATATTACCAAATGGCCATAAAAGCTCCTTGAGTATAATTGGGACGGTTTCGCCAGCTGGTGGTAACTTCGATGAACCCGTAACACAGGCTACATTATTGAGTACAGGTGCCTTTTTAGGGCTATCACGTGAGTTGTCCGATGCACGAAAATATCCAGCTATTGATCGTTTGGATAGTAACTCTAAATATCCTTCATTAATTTCAGAAGAGGAAGTGAGGTATTTAAAAGAGGTGCTCAAAGAAGGAAAATCCATAGCTTCCAATCTTTTACTTATGGGAGAACGCGGTATCACCAATGAGGCTTATATCGCCTACCAAAAATCAGAATTATTGGATGCTGTTTTTCTTCAGCAGAATAGTTTTCATGATGTGGATGGCGTTACAAATCCAGAACGTTTGCGCATCATGTTCGACTTAATAAAGTATATAATAGATGCACCACTTCACATAGAAACCAAAGATGATATCAGGTCTCATTTCAACTTTTTAAGACAAGCCTTTTTGGATTGGAATTATTTAAAACTTGACGACCCTAAATTCGAAAAGCAAAAGACCAAAATTATAAATCTGGTAAAACAAAAAGCGAATGTTAAGGAAAACGTATGAGAATATTGATAGTATCGGAAGGGCTATCCTTACCATTGAGGCCAAAGACGCACACAATAAGGAATTAGCTGAGGTTATCTATCCAAACGGCCAAAAGGCATTTGCACAAGTTATTGCCTTAAACGGTAGTAAAGTAACACTACAGCTCTTTGGTGGCGGTTTTGGTGTCTCCACAGATTGTAAAATTCGCTTTTTAGGGCATCCAGTACAAGTTGGTTTTTCGGATCAAATGTTGGGACGTGTGTACTCTGGTAACGGACAGCCTATCGATGGTGGTCCACAATTGGTTTCTGATATGATAAGAGTGGCTGGACCGTCTATTAATCCTGTAAAGCGCCTTATTCCAAAAAATATGATTAGAACAGGAGTGCCCATGATCGATGTGTTTAACACCTTGGTGCGTTCCCAAAAGATTCCAATTTTTGCTAGAGCAGGAGAACCGTATAACAGGCTATTGGCCAATATCGCAACCCAAACCGATGCTGACGTTATTATTATAGGTGGTGTAGGATTAAAATACGATGAATACCATTATTTTAAAGAACGCATAGAAGACGCTGGAAGTAAAAGCAAGACCATAATGTTTGTCCATACACACAGAGATTCAATCGTAGAGGGTCTTATGGTTCCCGATTTAGCTCTTGCCGTGGGAGAACAATTTGCGCTACAGGGCAAGAATGTATTTGTATTGCTTTCCGATATGACGCAATGGTCAGATTATTTAAGGCAGGTCGCCAATGCTCAAGACCAAATTCCAGCGAACCAAGGGTATCCTGGAGATTTATACTCACAATTGGCAAGCCGATATGAAAAGGCTGCTGATATCGAAGGTTCCGGAAGCTTAACCATATTAGGGGTAACAACCATGGACGATGTTACGCACCCTGTACCAGATAACACAGGTTACATTACAGAGGGTCAATTTTTTATGAAGGATGGTTATCTCGAATTATTTGGGTCTTTGAGTCGATTAAAGCAACAGGTAAACAACAAAACACGCGACGATCATCGCAGTATTATGAATGCTATGGCACGACTTCTTTCAGAAGCCGAAGAGCGTGTAAAAGCTCAGAAATTCGGCTCTGTGAAAGATGATTACTCCCTCCGACTTTTAGATTACCGTAAGACCTTTCAGAAAGAATTAATGGACCCATTTAGATATCTCGAGCTAGAAGATGCCTTAGACCTGTGCTGGGAAATATTGGCTACGCATTTCAAAAAAGAAGAGGTAGGGTTGTCATCAGACCTAGTAGAGAGCTATTGGCCAAATAAGGAAGACTTTAAGATATTAAAAATCCAGAACGCATGAGTGAGAACAGCTTAGACGGTTTAATTGCTAAAGTAAAATCTGAAGCTATTGATAAAGCCGAGGAGGAAGCAAAGGAAATTATCAGAGATGCTGAGGAAAGAGCATCACAGCTCATTAAAAATGCTGAGTCCGAAAAAGAAGAGCTTCTTGCTAGGGCAAATGAAGAGCCAATCAAACCATAGAAAAAGGGAAAGTTGCGTTAGGGCAGGCGTCGCGAGACTTAGAGATTTCAGTAAAGAATGATTTTATCAAATTGTTCAATGCGGTATTCAAGAATAACATAGAAGCATCCTTTACGCCAGAATTGTACACCGAGATAGTGAAGCTGGTGGTTACCAAAATTGGAGAGAATACACGAATAGAGTTGCCAGAGTCTATTAGCGATAAAGTGGTTGAGTCCATTAGAAAGCAAGTGAAGGACTCAAAAATAGCTCTAGAGGTGATAAAGAACGATAAATTATTATCAGGTCTTTCCATTTCTAAAGTCGATGAAGGCTGGAGTTACGACATAACCGCAGAAGCCATTTCAGATTTGCTGAGTCAACATTTGAGTCAGAAGTGGATAGACATTTTAAAGCATAAATAGATGTTATCAGGGAATCTCGAATATTTAATGAGTAGTCTTCCAGATTTGATGTTTGACAATTCTGAGACGTATCAAAAAGAGGTTTCCAAGCTCTTTAAAACCTACAATTACACTGACGACGATTCCCGGGATATTGTGCCCATGCTTCATGCCGAAGCAGAAAAGTTTCTATCTACAAAAGAGGCCAACGATTTAAAAGCCCTAAGTTTAAAAGATATTCACCAAGAGCGTTTTCAGAATAACTCGCAGCACGTGATTGCTTCATTTTCAAGATTCACCTATCAGATGAAAAAGGAAGTACAAAGGTTTCGAGAGTATAGAAAGAATGAAGATTTCAATGCTAACAAACTTAATTTCGATATCCTGCCAGAGTTGAGCGATAACCCGTTAAAGACAGAAGAACAATTGCTAAAGCTACAATGGGATAAATTGGAAGAACTCTCCATTGGACATTATTCGGATTTGGCCGCACTTTTCATTTACAAATTGAAGTTAGAGCTGCTTATGAGGTGGTGGAGCTTTAATGAAGAAGTAGGATTAAAAATCTTTAAGCAAACCCTAAAAATGGAGGCGTATGGCTGATAAGATTTTAATGAATAAAAATACCTTGGCTACCCTCAAAAACGAATTGAAAGGGTACCGAACCGCTTTGCCTGTTTTTGAGATGAAAGAGCAAAAACTAAAGGAGGTTATACAAAGCATTGAAAATGCTGTTGAGCGTTTAAAAACAGCTATTGAAAACACCAACAACGAGGTTAAGGACTGGGCAGCTGTTATGGCCGAACCTGCGGTAGCGTTGGATGACATA
>CAZGDG010000019.1:0-38888 GCA_964524415.1 uncultured Flavobacteriaceae bacterium | reverse complement strand
CAACCAATTGAAAGTATTGAGGTTTTCAATATCAATGGTAATAAATTAAATGAGATTAGAAATAGAAATCAGGTAAGTTTGCAAGGGTTAACAGCTGGCGTCTACTTCTTAAGAATTCATAGTGACAAAGGGAGTATAAATAAGAAAATCCTTAAACGTTAAAAAAAATTATTTCACAGACATTAGCAACGCCTCCTAAATTAAAACGATGAAAAAAGAAACTACAATTTATGGCATTAGGGCTATAACGGAAGCCATAAATTCTGGCACAACCATAGACAAGGTTTTTGTTCAAAAAGGATTAAGGGGCGAACTATTTCAAGAGCTAGAAAAACTTTTAAGGCAAGAAGGAATAAATAGCTCTTATGTGCCTATTGAAAAACTTAACAGAATGAGTCGTGGAAAAAATCATCAGGGTGCTGTAGCCCAAATATCTCCTGTAGAATTTCATAGTCTCGATGCCGTTGTTCAAAGTTCTTTTGAGAGCGGAAAAGCGCCATTATTTTTAATTTTAGACCAGCTTAGCGATGTTAGAAATTTTGGTGCAATAGTAAGAACTGCAGAATGTACAGGTGTTTCTGCAGTGATTATTCAAAAAAAAGGTGGAGCTCCAATAAATGGTGATACCGTAAAAACTAGCGCTGGAGCTATTTTTAATGTTCCCATTTGTAAGGTAGACCACATTAAGGATGCCATTTTTTACATGCAGTCCTCAGGAATAAAAGTGATTGCTGCCACGGAAAAGGCCGAAAACCTTATTTACGATTGTTCATTCGCAGAACCGTGTGCTATTATAATGGGTTCGGAAGGAAAGGGCATAAATCCATCCGTACTAAAGTTGGTTGATGAAAGTGCCAAATTGCCAATCCTAGGTTCTATCGAATCCCTAAATGTTTCTGTAGCATGTGGTGCCATTTTATATGAAGCAACAAGACAGCGCCTTTAGTCCTTGTTTTCCTTGAATATGTAGTTGACATTGGTCTTTTCCGGCCCACCACTTTCCTCGTCGCTATCGTTATCAATTTGAGTGATATGCTCTATAAAGTTCCCGTTTTCATCAAAATGACGCATAAATGGGTCGTCTTCTTCATTATAATCTGGAGTTTCCCATCTATAACGTTCTGGTTTAGCCACTTGCTTTCTAAAAATTAACGCAAATATGAAACCAGTAATTAATCCGCTAAGGTGTCCTTCCCAACTCATGCCATCCTTTATCGGAAAAACGTACCAAATCATGCTGCCATATAAAAATATGACAATTAAGGATAATGCAATTAATCTATAGTGCTTAGCAAAAATCCCCTTGAAAAAAATAAAACTGACCAAAACGTAAATCAATCCACTTGCTCCAATATGATTTCCTCTATCCGCAATAAGCCAAGTTAGCAACCCGGAAAAAAGAACTCCGAACAAAATAACCTTCCACGCAATTTTATGGTAGAAGTAAAATAGTGCCAATGAAAGCACAAGTAGCGGTATAGAGTTGTTATATAAATGTTCTATATCACCATGCAAAAACGGACTAAAGAATACTCCAAAAAGACCTTCTAGCTTTTGTGGTCTTATTCCGAAAGATGTTATGCCATAATCAATTCTCACCTGGTACCAAAAGGCGAGCCAAATTAGAAATACCAACAACAGAGGATATACTATTACACTTGGTGAAAATTTAAATTGGGTGTGAGCCATAACGCATTTGTATTATCAAAGTTATAACCAAACCTTGAAACAATGAAAAATTGTCATATTGCATTTTCAATTTGTGATAGTATTGCGACTGCATTTCGTAATTTTGACTTATGAGCACACCATTAGCAGAACGATTAAGACCTACTTCGTTGGAAGAGTATTTGAGCCAACATCATATTGTTGGACCAAATGGCATGCTATCCAAACAAATAAAAAATGGCATTATTCCTTCTATGATTTTCTGGGGACCACCAGGAGTTGGAAAAACAACATTAGCCAACGTCATTGCCCACGAAACTGAGAGGCCCTTCTACAAATTGAGTGCTATAAATTCAGGAGTTAAGGATATTAGAGAGGTCATTGATAAGGCAAAACAAAGTGGTGGTTTATTCACCTCTAAAAATCCCATTTTGTTTATAGACGAAATTCATCGATTCAGCAAATCCCAACAGGATGCGCTCCTGGAAGCTGTTGAAAAAGGGTGGGTAACACTCATCGGAGCCACTACCGAGAATCCCAGTTTTGAAGTGATATCGGCACTCCTATCGAGGTGCCAAGTTTATACACTTAAACCTTTTAATAGAGAAGATCTGGAACATTTGCTTCAAAGAGCCATTAATAAAGACCCTGAGGTTTCAAAGTTAAGGATTAACCTTAAAGAAACAGAGGCGTTACTGCGTCTGTCAGGAGGCGATGCTCGTAAACTACTTAACTTGTTTGAACTCATAATTAACTCTGAAGACCAAGAAGAAATTACCATAACAAACGATATGGTTATGGCTAAGGTTGAAAGCAAAAGCGTTCGATATGACAAAACTGGTGATCAACACTACGATATCATATCCGCATTTATTAAATCTATAAGGGGAAGCGATCCCAATGCAGCAGTTTATTATTTAGCGCGAATGATTGAAGGTGGAGAAGACGTAAAGTTCATTGCACGTCGGTTATTGATATTAGCTAGTGAGGATATTGGCAATGCGAATCCTACGGCTTTAGTCTTGGCCAATAGTACGTTTCAAGCAGTATCTGTTGTGGGCAATCCAGAATCGCGAATTATATTAAGCCAATGTGCCACTTATCTTGCAAGCTCACCTAAAAGTAATGCGGCCTACGATGCCATTAATAAGGCACAACAGCTTGTTAAGGAAACTGGAGACCTTGAGGTTCCTTTATCGCTAAGGAATGCACCTTCGAAATTAATGAAAGAATTAGGCTATGGAGACGACTATAAGTACGCCCATAACTATGAAAATAATTTTGCACCTCATGAATTTTTGCCTAATGAAATAAGTAATACCAAATTGTACAATCCAGGCAATAACTCTAGGGAAAAAGCACAGCGCGATTTTCTAAGGCAGCGCTGGAAAGAAAAATACGGCTACTAAAATTGTATGTTTAGTTCCATCTCCTTTAAACTAGCACCATCATTTTCCGAGTAGCGATAATTCCCTTGTGAATTTTTGAAAACCACTGCGGATTTATCCTTTACAATAAAAACATCTCTGGAAGAAGTACTAAGTAAGACCATTACAATATCGCCCTTGGCATTTAAGATTTCAAAACCCATAACAATTGGTTTGGCTGTAAGCACTTTATTCATTGACTCTTCATCTTTGGCTGAAGAATCTTCTTCTATTGTTGAAACCTCAACTGGCTTTTCTATGGATTCATTGACTTGTTCAGTTTCTGTTTCAAGTATTTTAGCAGTTACCGGTGTGCCTTCCTTTTGCTTGTTTACATTAGTTGGTTTGTAACTGTGATCAATGTTTTTAAAGGAAGTAAATGCATTCTCGATAGCTTCTTTATAAGCATCATTATAGGCCTTTTGTCTAGATTCACCGATTTCAGATGTGATGACCACCTTCCCGTAACAATCCTTTAAAAGAATTTGCATTTTGGTTTTAAAGATTCCCCCTTTTAATTTTTCGATTTCCGTGTAAAGTCCTAAGCACTTGTCATTGACCAAATCTTCTGGAAACGCCTCTTTGTCTGTATATACCTCGTAGCCCTCATTTTTAAACAAGTACCTCAGTAAGGTATTTAAGCGGTACTTATCGTCTTGGTTGAACATATCAAACCGTGCTGGTACCACAATATATTTATAATCATTCATGCTGTTTTGAGCAATTCCCGGAATACACAGCACCATTAAGAAACAGAAGAGAACTATTTTTTTCATTAGAGAAAGTTTTTTAAGTCTTTTAATTGTTTGATTTTTTTGACCTTGGTGGTAGCATAATCATCATAGCTACAAAACAAAATACCATCGATACCAACTTTATGGGCACCTTGTATATCTGCTTCCAAACTATCACCGATCATAATGCTTTCTGAAGCGACCGCACTAGCCTGCTCTAAAGCAAAATTAAAAATCCTAGGATTAGGTTTTTTTACACCGACCATTTCAGAATTTGTTATCGTCTTAAAATAGTGGCGGATTTCTGCGTTTTTTAGTTTACGCTCTTGGGCTTCCTCAAAACCATTGGTAATAATATGCAAATGATATTTATCAAAAAGGTAATTAAGGATATCGCGAGTCCCTTCAAACAGGTGGTTATACGTTGTCAAATAATCGATATACGAAACAGAGAGTTTATGTATAAGGTTGTCTTCTACTACGATATTTATGGCATCAAAGGTTTCCTTCAACCGACCATAACGCAAATCTGCCTTTGTGACGCGTTCTTCTCTATATAATTTCCAATAGTTTAGATTGATTGGTTCGTATACCTCAATAAAGGTATCGATTTCTATAGACAGCCCGTGAATCTTAAAGATCTGTTCGAATGTTAATTTTGAGTTCTTATCAAAATCCCAGAGCGTGTGATCCAAATCAAAAAAAATATGTTTTATACCGTTTGTCATTCTACCGAGTTCAAAATGCTTGTAAATAATGATTTGAAGCCTTCCCAACGTTCCATATCACTAAAGGAATAATTGTGGAATACGGGAACAAAGGTACCATTAACTGCTTTAACCTCGTTAATGAGCTTTTGGAGATGCTCGGATTTATCGAGTTGCGAAGCGTACTTTAGAAGACCAAAGTCCAACAGGCAGTACGGATTTATTTGCAGTGGCGTCTGTACTTCATAATCTAAATCATAGAATTGAAATGGCGTACATGTTCCTGCCCGAAAGCCTAAGGTATCAACATAACCCATAGAATAATCATTGAAAATATCCAATTCTATAAGGTTTCTGTAGGATGTTGGCAAATTGAGCTTTGAAAATGAATTTCTTACAGCGTTCAATTCCGTATTTATTATGGCTTCCATTTTGCGTTTCTCTTTTTTTAAGATTGCAATATCCTCCAAGGCAAAATACGAAGCCTTGAGTCCTACATCGCAATAGTCTGCAACTGACTTTATTAAAGAAACGAACTCCTTTTTGCTGCTATTAATGTTTTTGTCATAGGTTGAGTAATCTCCAATTAAAAACAACACCAAGAATCTAAAATCATTTTGTTTTTGTTTTGTAATTATCCACTTGAAGGTATCGTAAGGGTCTCTTTTAAAACCAAGTATTACCAAGTAGCGCTCGTACAATTGCCTTAACCGTAATCGAAGCATATCGTTTAGGGTACCTCCCAATGTCCTTAACAACCCTTTTCGCTTAAAGTAAAAGGCCATAGGCACATCTATGACCGGTTTTACGCTATACGACCGCTTTGGGAAGTTAAACTCTGGAAATCTCTCTTTTAGTAAGGCCTTTAACTTATAAGCCCAAATATCTACAACGGGCTGATTTAAGAATTTATTCTTGTAAGCTAAACTTTCCTTAGCCATGTACCTTCCGTAATCATCTTTAACATGGGGAAGATATTCTTCATAGCGGCTTAACAGATAAAATGATGCCGCAAAAATATCGAAAGGGAGATCGCTGCGCTCTCCTGTTGAAAAAAATGCTTTTGTGTTGTCCCATTGCTGTACCTTAATTTCTATATCCGATAGGCCTTGCTCAAACAATAAGGTGTGGCTCCTGACAAAAAGTTCGTTTGACAAAGGCTGCTTGGTGTAGGACATCTTTAGGCTATCGTGAGCTATAAAATCTTCTACTTTTGACGTAAACCCTACCTTAACACCTAAAATTCTCTTGCAAATGTGGGTGAAAGTGAATCTAAGTCGAGGTGTGATTTTATGTGTATAGACTAATAGCATGAAAGGGTTTGCATTCAAGAACCTAAAAATAAAAAAATCCTATTCCAAAATTCGGGATTTAGGAGAATAGATTTTTAAAGAGGGTAATTGCAGAATTAAAGTATACCTTCATCTGCAAAACTAAAGTACGTTTTTTCAGTAATAATAAGATGGTCAAGCACTTTGATGTCCAAGCTTGTTGCTGCAGTTTTTAATTTTTGGGTTATATCCTGGTCTGCACGACTTGGTTTTAATGTTCCGGATGGATGATTATGACAAAGAATTAAGGCCGTGGCACCAACCTCCAAAGCTTTCTTAAGAACTAAGCGAACATCTACCAAGGTTCCGGTAATACCTCCTTTACTTAATTGGTTTTTTGCAATTACCTTATTGGAATTGTTGAGATAGAGAATCCAAAATTCTTCGTGAGGCAGTTCTCCCAAAACAGGTTGCATTAGTTCAAAGACAGATTGGCTCGATTGTATCTTGTTAATTATCCTAGAATCTGCCAATCTGCGTCTTCGTCCAAGCTCTAGGGCCGCTGCAATGGTTATGGCTTTAGCCTCACCAATGCCCTTAAAGGCCATAAGTTGCTTAATTGACAGTTTACCTAAAGCATTAAGATTGTGGTCTACACTGGCCAAAATTCTCTTACTTAGGTCTACGGCGCTTTCCTCTCTGTTTCCTGAACCAATTAAAATAGCAACGAGTTCTGCATCGCTTAAAACGGATTTCCCTTTATCCCTCAGTTTTTCTCGAGGCTGGTCATCTTGGGACCAATTTTTAATTGAAAATGAAGACCTATCATTTGACATGCTCTAAATATAAAAATTGTAATTTTAATGCACTAAACTATTAGACTTAATTCGCACATTTTGTACCCACCTCAACACCATCAAGATAATAACAAAGAACATTTAATCGAGGTTATCAAGACCTATCCTCTGGCAACGTTGATTTCGGTATCTAACGACGTGCCCTTCATTACCCATTTACCTTTGATATATGAAGATAATAAACTAATTGGCCATATAGATATTTACAATCCGCATACAGAACTACTAAAGAACAACCGACCTGTTACGGTTATTTACTCTGGGCCAAACTGCTATATTTCGCCCAGTATATACACCACGACTCAGCTTCCCACATGGAACTACATTAAAGTACATCTAAAAGGTAACGTTAAAGCCATTAAAAGTAAGGGCGCCTTAAAAAATCCTTAATAACTATGACCGAATTTTTGGAGGCTCCACATCATAAATATATCTTAGAACCAGATAATCCAAGGCTCAAAAGGAACTTAAATTATATAGAAATGTTTGAAATTAATATAACCCAATGGGAAGGTAAATTTAAACTATCACAAGACAAAAAGCCTAAGGATACTTTTGCCGCTCGAGGCGAATTAATAAGAGCCAACCAAGAGAGTATAAAACATCTACTAGACAAGGTGTTCCCATTAAAATAGTTTGAGAAAATAAGATAACCTAAAAAATATATAGTATTATGAAGGACATCAAAAAAGAAGATATCAATCAAGATGTATTTGACCTCTACGATGATTATGCCCACAACAAACTAAATAGAAAGGAATTCATTAAAAAATTATCACTTTATGCTGTTGGAGGCCTTACTGTGCCTTCACTCTTAAATTTTATGTCCCCTAATTACAGAGACACGTTACAAGTTAAACCAGACGACCCAACCCTAGATTCTAAATACATAATCTATAATTCTCCAAAAGGTGGTGGAGAAATAAAAGGCTTGTTATCAAAACCCAAGAATTTGGATAAAAAATTACCAGGGGTCGTTGTAGTTCATGAAAATAGAGGGTTAAATCCCTATATCGAAGATGTTGGAAGACGTACCGCTAAAGAAGGTTTCATTTCACTTGCTCCAGATGCGCTTACTCCTTTAGGTGGTTATCCTGGAAATGATGACGATGGCAGAACCATGCAACGTAAGCGCAATAGCACTGAGATGCTAGAAGACTTTATAGCAGCATATCACTTTTTAAAAAACCATGAAGATTGCAATGGCAGCGTTGGTGTTGTTGGGTTCTGCTTTGGCGGATGGATTGCCAATATGATGGCCGTAAAATTGGAAGACTTGGGCGCTGCAGTACCTTATTATGGAAGACAGCCAGAGGCTGCAGATGCCATTAAAATAAAAGCTCCTCTTCTTTTACAATATGGAGAATTGGATAAACGGGTTAACGCCGGATGGCCAGAATTTGAAAAGGTCTTAAAAGAACACGACATTGATTATGAGGCCTACATTTACCCCAATGTTAATCATGGGTTTCATAATAATACGACACCAAGGTACGATAGAGAAGCGGCCGAACTTTCTTGGGAACGCACTATCGCGTTTTTCAAAAAACACTTAAAGTCCTAAATCCATTATACACTAATTGGATGCGGAGAAAAGGTATTGTTATAACCATCATTGTTTTAGCACAATTTTGCTGTACCTCACTATGGTTTGCGAGTAATGGTGTAATGTCAAACCTTATTTTAAATTTTGGCTTAGATGAAAACGCTCTGGGCTATTTAACCTCAGCTGTTCAATTCGGATTTATTTCCGGAACTTTAATCTTTGCCATTTTAACTATTGCCGACCGTTTTTCACCTTCACAAGTATTTTTCATATGTGCTTTAGCAGGTGCACTTTTTAACACCTTGCTTATTTGGGATAATAATAGCTTAGAATCTTTATTAACCTTTCGATTTTTAACTGGATTTTCACTAGCAGGCATTTATCCTGTCGGAATGAAAATTGCTTCAGATTACTTTAATAAAGGCCTTGGCCTATCTCTTGGATACCTTGTAGGCGCCCTTGTTTTGGGCACTGCATTTCCGCATCTATTAAAAAGCATGGCTGATTTTTCCAATTGGAAACCAGTTATCCTTACCACCTCAGGAATTGCAATAGTTGGAGGATTTTCGATGTTAGTGCTTGTTCCTAATGGACCCTACCGAATTGCCGCTAAGAGTTTGAACATCAAGGCATTTTCCTTGGTATTTAAATCTCGGTCATTTCGGAATGCAGCATTTGGTTATTTTGGTCATATGTGGGAACTCTATGCCTTTTGGGCATTTGTTCCGTACATGATAGAATATTACAATAAGATTCACATTACAACGCAGCTCAACCTTCCTCTCTGGTCATTTTTAATAATAGCCATTGGAGGCGTTTCATGTGTTGTAGGTGGCTATATTTCTAGAAAAATAGGAACTAAAGAGACTGCTTTTGTTATGCTCCTGTTATCCTGTTTGTGCTGTTTGGTTTCTCCGATAATATTCAGCCTCTCAAATTCGGTCATATTTTTGGTATTCCTACTGTTTTGGGGATGTGTAGTGATTGCCGATTCTCCACTATTTTCAACCTTAGTCGCTCAACAGGCTGAACAAAATGTCAAGGGCACCGCATTAACAATTGTAAATTCTATTGGATTTTCTATTACAATAGTTAGCATCCTTTGCATTACTGCACTGCAAGATTATTTAGACACTAAATTTCTATTGATGGTTTTAGCCATCGGTCCCATTTTAGGTCTAATAGCATTAAAAAAAGACAACTCATAAAATGAGCTAGCCTCAACTTATTTCCTAAATATTAAAATAACTGTTTAACCTCATCGAAATCCAAACCGCCATAATTTCCAGAACTCATGAGCAATAAGGTTTTGTTGGTGAAATCTTGCGAAAAAAGGAAGTCTTTAAACTCCTCTGGATTGGTATATATGATTAAATCATCCCTTTGAAACGCATCGGCTATTTGCTGTGCAGTTACTTCTTCGAGCTTTTTTATTTCAACGGCGTGCGGCGAGTAAAAAACTACAGCTATGTCCGCAGCATCCAAGGCACCTTTATATTCCTTCAAAAATTCAGCATTTAAACTACTGTAGGTATGCAATTCCAAGCATGCGATGAGTTTTTTCTCTGCGTATTGTGCCTTCACTGCTTTGGTAGTAGCCTCAACCTTACTTGGTGAATGGGCAAAATCCTTATAAGCTACGCTATGAGCTGACTCAGCAATTTTTTCTAAACGCTTACTTGCACCTTTAAAAGAGGATATTGCTTCATAAAAATCATCTTCATCTACACCCATGTGTTGACATATCCATTTTGCTCCTGCTAAATTATTTAGATTATGCGCCCCAAATATTTCAATTGGCATAGGGCCATCGGGAGTTTCTAATAAGGTTTCGCCATTTTCAACGGTGTAATCTGGTGTGTAGTAAGGAATTTTTCGTATTTGATTTTCAGATACTTCTACCACACGTTTTACTTCAGGGTCTTCTGCATTGTAATTAATACTACCACCTCTAACTATTGAGTCTACAAAAATGCTGAATTGTTCAACATAGTTTTCATAGGTAGGAAAAACATTAATATGGTCCCAGGCAATGCCACTTAACAAAGCTATATTAGGCTTGTAAAGGTGAAATTTTGGACGTCTGTCTATTGGTGAACTCAGATACTCATCGCCCTCAAGAACTATAAAATCGTTATAATCCGTTAGCTTCACCATAACCTCAAAACCATCGAGCTGAGCACCAACCATAAAATCTACATCTTTATTATGATAGTGCATAACATGTAGAATCATGGATGTAATTGTTGTCTTCCCATGGCTACCACCTATAACAACCCTGGTTTTATTTTTAGATTGCTCAAATAAGAATTCTGGATAGCTATAAATTTTTAGACCTAATTCTTGGGCCTTAAGTAACTCAGGGTTATCAGCTTTAGCGTGCATGCCCAAAACCACGGCATCTAATTGAGAATTTATTTTTTCTGGAAACCAACCAAAAACTTCAGGTAAGAGCCCTTTGGCCTCAAGGCGCGATTTTGAAGGATCAAAAATGGTATCATCACTACCTGTAACGCTGTAACCCTTATCGTGCAGCGCCAAAGCTAGATTATGCATGGCAGCTCCTCCTATGGCAATAAAATGTACATTCATGATACAAATATCAACCTAGCAGGCTCAAATTCCAAATGAATACGTTAATTCTAGCAATTGACATGTTATTAACCCTAAAGATCTGGATTTACAGCGAGACTATTAAAGAGTTTTGCTTTCGTTTTAAAGAATTTATTTTGAATGTCAATTCCTTTTAATCGGCTTTCTATCAGTTTAGCCTCCCGAGAGTTTACCAAAAACAGTGAGCTCTCGCCAAGTCTGAACTTTTGTTCCTCTGCACGCAACATTTCAGCCGAATCTTCAATAATCTGGTCGGTTATAGCATTCTGATTTACATAAGAATTTAGCTCCTGTTTTAAGGCATCAATCTTATTAATAAGATTGATTCTCGTAGAATTCATTTCAAACTCTGTGTCTTGGAGTTTTAGTTTAGCCAATCTTAAGTCTCCACGTTCTTTTCTTAAGAATAGAGGAAAACTAATATTAACACCTCCTTTATATTCTGCAGTATTAAAGGACCTGGCTACTTCAGGAACCTCAGTTAGAAAATTATATTCCACATCAAATCGTGGTAGCAGACGATTGGCGCTTAAACGCCTATCTACATCTAAACTCTGAAGCTTAAAATCTAAGGATATCATCTTAGGATGCTCCTCTATAATTACTTCATTGTCCCGTAATTGATTGATATCAAAAACAGCATCTATAATAGGCTCGGAGTTAACATCTGGAATAACATTGGGCTGCAATTCTACAGGAATATTATTTTCTAACCACAGGAATGTAGAAAGTTCTAACGCAGCATTAGTGAGTTTCACTTTTGCTTGCTCTAGACTTAGGCGTCTATTGTTCAAAGCAATCCTAGCTTCTGTAAAATCTATTCGGGCATTTTCGCCTACTTCCACACCACGCTCAATACCTTGCAAACGGAATTGTGCATTGGCCAAAAAGTTTTGAAAAAGTCTATATTCATTATAGGCTTTCAGCCATTCAAAATAAACCAATGATGCTTCAAATAGTATATTGTTAACGAATATATCCCGATCTGCCTTGGCTTGTTCCCTAAACAAGCGTGCTTGCTTTAGCGCTGCCATTCGGTCATTAATCAATAAATCGCGACCTATAGGTACTGAAACTCCTGCGCTATACAATCCATCGTCGGGCACAAAAGCCTCAGGGTTTAAAAATTCACCTGTGTTCTCCTCGAAAGCAGCTTTTAATTCTATACCAAACCAAGTTGGTATTTTAAAGGTACCATTAAGTTGGTCCCAGTATTCTGTTCCTTTAAATTTTTTGCGCGCATAGTCCACCTCTATCTTAGGGTCGAATGCTCCACGGGATTTCATGAGTTTAGCTTGGCTTTCGTCTATAACCAACTCAGCCTGCTTTACAATAGGATGAAACTTTTTTACGTAGCCCAAGTACTCATCAAACCGAAGCACATTAGCTAAGCTATCGATTTGCGCATAGGATGATAAGCTTAAGGATAAAAGAACTATTGACAATAGACCTTTCATATTACTTCTTTTTTGATTGGGTAGAACCTTCTGGCTGATAATAATTTGGAGGGAATCCATTTAGCTGACGCCATAATTCAAACCAAATTGGTACATCTTCCAACAAGGCCATTGTGAAGGCGCCCGAGCCAGCTCTAATATCCTTAGGCCATGGATGGTCATCTGGATCTGGCTTTAATAGAATTCTAAATCTTCCGTTATCACTAATAAATCGTTCTACCGCAACAACTTCACCTCCATAAGTTCCATAGGACACATTAGGCCAACCACTAAAAATAATAGCAGGCCAACCATCAAACTGAATTCTTACTTTCTCACCTTTATGGATAAGGGGTAAATCAATAGGCTCTACATAGGTCTCAACTGCCAACTCGATCTCGGCAGGAATTATACCCACCAATTTTTCACCTTCTTTAAAGGTTTGACCAATCCCTCCTCGATGTACCGTATTGATGTAACCATCATAAGGTGCCGTGATGTACAAGAGATTTCTTCGGATACTATAATTAGAAACATCGTTTTCCAATTTTTGAACTTCAGCCTCAGAACTAAATTGACTAGACTGTGCTGAGAATTTCTCGCTCTGAGCCTTTGAAATTTTATCTGAAAATTCTTGTTTAACGCGATTAATTTCAAGTTTTGCATTTATAACTTCATTTCTACTTCCTAACAGCTTATTTTCCTGAGACACAAGTTTTGCCTGTGTTTCTTGAAGTTTTAATTCTTTATCTTCCAGTTCTCTAGGAGCTTTTAACCCATCTTCTAACAATTTTGCCGTACGCTCAAACTTTTGTTTAGCAATCCGCAGATTAGTTTTTGCTGCTATTAAATCTATGCTATCGGCCTCCACCTTTAACTTTGCTTGCAATAGTTTGTTCTGCGCTTGTTCTAATTTTAAAACACGTTCCTGCTGTAATGCAGCTATTCTTGCATCTTGTGCCTTAACTTTTTCCTGATAAGACTTTACAGAAAAAGCCTTGGCATCTCTCTGTTGCTCTGTCAATTTTACGAGGTTTGGGTTGAAATACTCACTTTTTATTTCGGCAATGCGCATTATAGTGTCGCCTTTTTTAACAAATTGTCCTTCTTGGACATACCAATCTTGTATACTTCCTGGTATTGGTGACTGTATAGTTTGGGGACGTTGGTTGGGAGTTAGTGATGTAACTTGGCCTCTACCAGAAATATTCTGTGTCCAGGGCAAGAATAGGGTAATTAACCCAGCTATAGCAAACCCTGTAAGAAAGCGCTTCGCCTGCCTATAATAATCTTTAAAAAATACATGCTTTGCTGATTTGAATTTCGTAATATCAACTTTAGCATTTAAAGGATTTCTAGATATATTTAACATGGTTTTTTTGATGCTTTAAATGATTTCTCCCTTTTTAAGGGTTATTACCTGAGAACAGTTATCGGCCCATTGTTCATTAAAACTTACTACAACTAATGACCAAGGATGTCTTGGATCAGTGAGGTATTTTATGATACGCTTGGCTTCCACCGTTTCAAAATGCTCCAATGGCTCCTCTAAAATCAACAACTTAGGTTTTTTAAGAATTGCCCTTGCTAAAATCAACTTTTTAGCTACGGTAAATGATATCTGTTTTCCTTCGGGATAGATAACCGTGTCTATACCAAGTTCTGTTTCTTTAAGATAGGATGTGAGTCCTACGTTTTCCAGAACCTCCATAATATCTTCTGTAGTAATGGACTCATCTCCAAACGTAAGATTTTCCCTTAACGTTCCTTCAAATGGCGTTTCATCTGCTAAAGACATACCTAATTGGGAGCGATAACTATTCAACCTCACATTTCCTAAGGCTTGTTCGTTCAAAAATATACGTCCAGATGTCGGACGAATAAGACCTGCTATAATTCTAATTAAGCTAGTTTTCCCAGAGCCACTTTCTCCTTGAATAAGAATACGACTCTTGGCGTCTATATGAAATGAAATATTTTTAAGAATTGGAACACTTCTGCCAGGCACACCGTAAGAGATTTTTTCTAGCTCAATGGCAAAATCCTTGTCCATGGTAATAACCTCTCCTGTTTGTTCCTCAATATCTTTATCAACGACCTGGCCCATTTTCTCTAGAGACGTTAATACGTCATAGAAAGACTCAAGACCTAAAATTAGCTTTTCTACTGAGTTAATAACTAGTAAAATTATAATTTCTGCAGCTACGAACTGCCCAATGTTCATTTGCTGACTTAGTACCAACAATCCACCAATAATCAAAAGCCCTGCGGTAACAATAACCTTAAATCCAATCATTTGGATAAACTGCAATACTAAAATCTTAAAGTGACTTTCTCTAGCAATTAAATAACCATCCGTTAGTTTATCATTTTTACTTAAGGCCAATGAAGTGGTGCCGGATAGCTTGAAACTGAGAATAGAACGAGCTACCTCCTGTATCCAGTGCGCTACGATATATTTTTTCTTGGACTCCATTAAACTGGTCTTCATACCGCGTTGAATGGTGTACTTAAAAACAATGTAAATAAGCACTATTAAAAGGATACCAAAAGCTATGAAAAAGGGGTGGTAAAAGGATAACAATATTAAGGCAAATACAATTTGAAGCGCTGCAGTTGGTACATCAAGCAATAATTTGGCCAATCCCTTTTGAACAGTGAGCACATCAAAAAATCTGTTCGCCAATTCTGGCGGATAATAATTATAGAGCTCCTTCATTTTGATCTTAGGAAACCTATAGGTGAATTCAAACGACGCCCTCATAAACAGGCGCTGCTGAACGGTCTCTATAATTCGCATCTGCATAAGCTGTAAGACACCAACGAATGCAACACCTACGGTCACGAGAATGACGAGTACTATCCATGATGAACTGACTTGGGCACCTTGAATGAGATTAATTATGGCTTGTATACCCAATGGCAAGGTAAGACTGATCAGTCCAGAAAATATGGCATAATATAAAATCTGGAAAATATCTTTCTTTTCTAACCTTAAAATACCTATAAAACGTTGCCAAGGTGTTAACATGGGTTTTTCATTGTCCATCTGCTGCTGTTTTTAAAAGTGTTAAAGTAAGATCTTTAAAAAAATCTGTCGGCGTAACATCATTGCCACAATCCGTGATTGAGGTAAAATGCGCCTTTAGAAAATGTTGGTGCAAAGCGCCTTCAACGATCGTGCTTGCCAAACTTGAAGGGTAACTATAGGTGTCATTGACTTTTGAAATAATCTCACTCAGCCTTTTAACCAACCGTTTGTAAACCTCAAAATAGCCTTCTTTATTTTCAGTATCTACCTCTTTGGTTAAAAAGGATTTAGAATATTCATTAATGATGATACGGTTGAGAACCACTTCATTGATATGACTAAAGGCTTGGTCTTGTTCTACCGTTTTTGTAAGCACTTCTATCGCCTTTAAAAGCTGCTGCCTTGAATCTGGAATGTTGTATGTGGCAAAGACCATTTGATATTCTATCCAGGCCCAGTACCAAGAGGTAAGATAAAGTAGCAGCTTATGTTTACTCTCAAAATAACGGTAAATAGAACTTTCGTTGGAACCAATTTCCGCTCCTAATTTTTTAAAAGTAAAACTATCAAATCCAATATCATCAATCAATAATATACTGTGCTCAATGATACGCTTTCCTAAATCTGACGACTCAGGATCTTTGATATAAATCTTATCTGGCACAGAAATTTTTAAATTTGATAGTAAATTTAACATTTCCAAAATATTTGATTGCAAACATAATAGTAATACTATCAATTTTAAAGAATTTAACAATTATTTAGCAGGCGTAAAGCCTCTGATTATTCTGCCCACTGATGAAAGGATCTTCACATTTTTAAAATGAATTCTTTTTCTTTTATCGCTTGCTTAAAATCTTCATTACGGCCAAGGGCTTTATCAATATACTTCAGGGCCTCGGACTTAGAACCTTTGTGTTTATAAATCTGCGCCAATCTTAAATAGGCCCACTCAAGCGGTACACCATCCTTAGCAGTAAAATTCTCTATATAAGTATTTAAACACTTTTCACCTTTATCTAATTGAATATTGTAATCTGCACAAACTTTACCGATTTGGTAGTGTAAAGCGTTCCTATTTAACTTAAGTTTTGCTCTTTCAAAATTACTTATGGCTTCCTGAGGCCTATTTTGCGAACTGTAGAAATCAGATAATTTGCTGTAACACGTTAAAGAGCCTCCTTCCTTTATAGCCAATTTATAGAACTTTTCAGCAAGTATGGGCTCATCATCATATTCGTACACATAGCCTTTGGCCAAATAACCATCTACGGTAGAAATTGCCTCCAATTTATTGGCATAATCTAGTGCTTTTGAAAAGCTACCTCCAACGATACCAGGCAAGGTCACATAATAATCAACAAGAGCCCAATGCGCATTGATATGTGTAGAGTCGAGTTCTATGGTTTTCAAGAAAGCACGTTTTATGTCTCCAATTAGGCCTAAGGCACTTAGTTTGTTAACGCTTTGCGCTTTCATGGCTAGTGCTCCTCCATATTTATAATTATAAGTTGCACTTTCTGATTGCTGCGCCAAAAGGTATTCATATTTTTCAATGGCATTATCCCATAAACGCTGATAAGCATACGCGTCTCCCAAAAGCTCAACGGCGTCTAAATTGTTAGGATGGCGCTCAAGAAACGTCTTCATTTTGTGTTGAGCCTGTACATATTGTTTTTGATCAATCAGTTGAGCGGCTTCATCGACTTCCGTCTGTGCATTAAGTACAGAAAACACCAAAAAAATAAGACTGTAATGAATTTTAAACATCGCCATAATCGCAAAAGAATCGTAAGATTTAGTTCTGCCGTAGTTAATTTTTCTGTGGTGGGTAGCCACTAAAGACTTTTTCACTTAAGGCCTTAAACTGCGCCTCTCGTTTTTCTGGTAAGGCATCTGGGTTAAAAGTGGTTTCAATAATAACCTGCCAAAATGTTCCAATCGTAGAAAGATCAACAAACTCAATGACAATTTCCTTGGAAAATTGATTTGAATTTAATGGAATTCCGACCGTAACGCCACCTCCAACATTTCCTCCCGTTCCTCCTACTCCAACGCCAACATTAGAGTTGGTGTTATTTGCAATTTCCTGGCTTTGAATATCTATATAAAATTGGGCGCCATCTTTACGCTCAAGACCCTTAGCTTGCAAAACCTCATCTATAGACCTAATAAGACGTTTTGTATCCAAATCGCTAAAGCCTGTCACCATATCGTCAAAATAATTATAGGTTTTGTAGCTATCAAAATCTACAGACCGTTCATAATCATAGTTGATAACTGGACCACAGGAGACAAATAAAACAAATAGCAAAACTCGGCTGAGTAGTTTCATTTTTTCTTTTAAAGATATTAAAAAATACTACGGATAGCGCAGCTCTTTAACTATTTCTCTTCAGATTCCAATTCAACTGCCTTGGTTAAGGATGAAGATATTATTCCAGTCGGTACGGCAACAATGCCTAAACCAATTAACAATATGAAAAATGTAAAGATTTTTCCACCAGGAGTTATAGGGTAAACATCACCGTAACCTACCGTTGTCAAGGTGACTATAGACCACCACAAACTATCAAAAACCGAGGCAAAATGATCTGGTTGGGCCTCATTCTCAAAATAATAAATGCCTACGGCTGAAAAATAAATAAGCACCAGAGTTACGGCCATAAAAAGAATTATTTGTTCTCTCGCAATTAGCATAGCTTTTGTAAAGTGCCGCATTGCTTTATTGTAGCGCACCAATTTAAGTAACCGAAATAAACGAAACATCCTAAGCACTCTCAAAGACCTTAAATCAACACCAAATGCCAGATAAAAAGGCAATATGGCCAGCAAATCGATAAGTCCGAAAAAACTGAAAATAAACTTCAGCTTTTTATCTGCAATATAAATGCGGGCAAGGTATTCTAGGGTAAACACAATGACACAAAAAATCTCAATGCCATTGAGAATTGTACGTGTACCAGGTTCAAGTTTAGGTAAGGTTTCAATGGAAAAGGTAATAACAGAAAGCACGATAAGAAACTGAATAAAAAAATCGAAGCCCTTACTTATCGGTGTATTGTGGTTTTCAACAACTTTTTTAATTGCCTCTTTCATGATTAAATGGCTAAATTAATTAAGCATCTGCCACAGCTTATCTTTTAGCTCCGTAAGCCCTTGTTGTGCAACAGACGAAATAAACATGTAATCTGTTTCTAAATCCTTATCTAAAATCGAGGACAATTCTGATTTCAACTCCTCATCCAACATATCGGCTTTGGAAATCGCCACAAACCTTTCCTTATCTAACATTTGGGGATTATAACGTCTTAATTCATCAACTAAGATACGGTATTGCTCTGCGATATCATCTGCATCTGCGGGAATCAAAAACAAAAGCACAGAGTTTCTTTCGATATGTCTTAAAAAATAATGTCCTAACCCTCTTCCTTCTGCTGCTCCTTCAATAATTCCAGGGATATCTGCCATAATAAACGATCGGTAATCGCGGTATTTTACAATTCCCAAATTGGGCTTTAAGGTTGTAAACTCATAATCTGCAATCTTAGGCTTTGCAGAAGTTAAAACGGAAAGTAACGTGGATTTGCCGGCATTTGGAAAACCAACCAAACCTACATCGGCCAAAACTTTTAGTTCTAGAGTAATATTTCTTTCGGTCGAAGGAATACCTGGTTGCGCATACCTTGGCGTTTGATTTGTAGAGCTCTTGAAGTGCCAGTTTCCTCTACCTCCTTTACCGCCTTCAACAACGATTTTCTCTTCGCCGTTTTCTGTAATCTCAAATAAGGTTTCTCCTGTATCGGTATCCTTTACAACAGTACCCAAAGGCACTTCAATTATAGCATCTTGTCCATCAGCACCGGTACTGCGTCCAGCACTACCATGTTCTCCATGCCCTGCTTTTATATGTCGTTTAAATTTAAGGTGAAAAAGTGTCCAAAGATTGGCATTCCCCTTTATTATAACATGACCACCTCGACCTCCATCACCACCATCAGGACCACCTTTGGCAACAAATTTTTCGCGATGTAAATGTGCAGAGCCTTTCCCGCCATTTCCAGAAGCCACATGCATTTTTACATAATCAACAAAGTTGCCTTCAGTCATTGTAATTTAAATAAAATTGGAATCTTGTTTGTTCATTTGGCCATAGGCCAATACTAGCCCTCTGACCAGTTTTATATTTGTAACCATCGCATCAACTGAGGTAGTTAATGAAGGTAATTTTTAAAGCTTAGCTTAGAGCGTATCGATTACTTTGCTTAATCTTTCGGTAATGTCCTCAATACTACCAACACCATCAACACCAAAATATTTACCTTGATTTGAATAGTAATCTTTTAAAATTGCTGTTTTGTTGTAATATTCCTCAATTCGGTTTCTTATAATACTTTCATCCGCATCATCAGCGCGCCCGCTTGTCTTTCCTCGCTCGAGCAAACGCTGTACCAAAACCTTATCGTCAACCTCCAAAGCTACCATGGCATTGATTTGAGAATCCTTAGAATCCATAAGGCTATCCAAAGCCTCGGCTTGTGCATTTGTACGCGGAAAACCATCAAAGATAAATCCTTTGGCGTCTGAATTCTTTTCAACTTCTTTATTAAGCATATCAATAGTCACTTGATCTGGCACCAATTCGCCTTTGTCCATATACGACTTGGCCAACATGCCCAAAGCAGTTTCGTTTTTTATGTTATATCTAAACACATCTCCTGTTGAGATATGTACTAAATCGTATTTTTCTTTTAAGAAATTGGCTTGTGTACCCTTTCCTGCTCCTGGAGGGCCAAATAGGACAATATTAGTCATGTATTGTGTGGTTTTTAATTGATATACTTCAGGCAAATCCCTGCCTAAACCATTATAGTCTAGACCATAGCCAACAATAAATTTAGAGGGAATCTCCATGCCAATGTAGTGCAGTTTAAAATCTTTATCGTAAGCTTCTGGTTTATAGAATAAGGTTGCAATGAGGAGTTGTTTTACATTTTCATTTTCAAAAATTCGGTGCACTTCTTCTAGCGTATTGCCAGAATCTATAATGTCTTCGAGAATTACTACCGTCCTTCCCGTCAAATCTTGGGTTAGGCCAATTAAACGTTGAATGTCCTCGGTAGATTTAACCCCTTCATAGGAGGCTAATTTGATAAAGGTTACTTCACATGGCTTAGGGTACTTTTTTACAAAGTCACTCACCAACATAAAAGACCCATTTAAAATACCCACAAAAACAGGCATTTCGTCCCCTAAGTCATCTACAATGGCATCTACCATATTCTGGATGGCATTCTGTATGCTTTCCTCAGAGATAAACGGCTTAAAATATAAATCGTGAAGCTTTAGCACCATGGTTTTAACTATAGGAAAACAAAGATAAAAATTTGAAGCATCTAAGCCGATTTTATAACCACGATTTTAAAGATGCTTGTTTATTTAGTTTATTTTTGTGTTGAACTAATGTAGAACAATCCTTTGGATTTTTATTTTTAGCAAAATGTCCGAGAATTATTTTTCATCATCCTTTAAACTTGGTATTCTTGGAGGCGGCCAACTGGGCAAAATGATGCTTTATCATACACGGAAATATGACATCTATACTTGTGTTATGGATCCAAGCAAAGATGCTCCCGCAAGACTAGCCTGTGATGAATTCAAAGTTGGTGATTTAATGGATTTTGATACAGTAGTAGATTTTGGCCAACACGTTGATGTTCTTACTATTGAAATTGAAAACGTCAATGTTGATGCACTTGAAACGCTTGAGAATAAAGGCGTGAAAGTTTATCCAAGAGCTAAAACCTTACGTACCATACAAAATAAAGCACAACAAAAACTATTTTACCGAGATAACAATATTCCTACAGCAGACTTCTCTAGGTTTGGCTACACATCTGAAATTGAAGAAGCGGTTGATAATGGCGGCCTAAGTTACCCATTGGTGTGGAAAAGTGCGCGCTTTGGCTATGACGGCACAGGTGTAAAAATAGTTAAGCGTTACACCGACCTTATTGATCTGCCAAATGTAGAGTGTATTGCAGAACGCTTAATTCCGTTCAAAAACGAACTAGCAGTCATTGTTGCAAGAAACGAAAAGGGCGATTTAAAGACTTATCCTGTGGTTGAAATGGAATTTCATCCAGAAGCCAACCAAGTGGAGTACGTTATTTGCCCAGCAAGAATCCCTGATGATGTTGCCAAAAAAGCAGAACTCATAGCGCTAAAAACGGCCGCAGCATTTAAACACGTTGGCTTACTTGCGGTAGAAATGTTTCAGACCGAAAATGATGACATTTTGGTTAATGAGGTTGCACCAAGGCCCCACAACTCTGGTCATTACAGTATAGAAGGCAGCTATACCGATCAGTTTGAGCAGCACATAAGAGCTATCTTGGGATTGCCCTTAGGCAAAACGGATAGTAAAGTAGCTGGCGTTATGGTTAACTTAGTTGGCGCCGAAGGTTTTACGGGAAATGTTGTCTATAAAAATATAGAACGCATACTTGCCATGGAAGGCGTAACGCCTCATATTTATGGAAAAAAGCAAACAAGACCTTTTAGGAAAATGGGACATGTTACCATAGTAAACAAAGATCTTAACGAGGCTAGGCGTATAGCGGCAGATGTAAAACGAACCATAAAAGTAATAAGCGAATAGAATATGAGTAAAGTTGGTGTAATAATGGGAAGCAAAAGCGACTTGCCAGTAATGCAAGGCGCTATAGATATTTTACAAGGTTTTGACATTGAAGTAGAGGTTGATATCGTTTCTGCTCACAGAACTCCAGACAAACTTTTTGACTATGGTAAAAACGCTCACAACAGAGGGATTAAGGTTATCATCGCTGGAGCTGGAGGTGCTGCACATTTACCTGGAATGGTAGCTTCATTATCTCCTTTACCAGTAATTGGTGTCCCTGTTAAAAGCAGAAATTCAATAGATGGTTGGGATTCTGTCTTATCCATTCTTCAAATGCCTGGAGGAGTTCCCGTAGCTACGGTTGCCCTAGACGGTGCCAAAAATGCCGGAATACTAGCGGCGCAAATCCTAGGAAGCTCTGATAAATGCATTTTAGACAAAATCATGGTATATAAAGAAGGATTGAAAGCGAAAGTACACGATTCTGCTAAAGACCTTTAAAAGCCTTGGCGCAATGCACCAAGGCTTAAAGCTATTAACCAACTTTTTTCAGCACAAGAACTGTGCTTGAAAAAGATAGGCAAAGATAGCTAATCTAATCACTAACCTTGGTAAACCCAACTCATAAAAATCCGTTAAAATTCAGTAAATCAATAGCATACGTAAGATATTTAAGACAAAGACATATGAATATTTTAAATAAAACTTTTAAAACACTATACAAAACAGCTCCTTTCAGTCAAATTAAATCAGAGGATTATTTGCCCGCCTTTAAAGAAGCCATAAAACAAGCCAAATCAGAAATTGATGCAATTACGGCTAACAAGGCCACTCCAACTTTTGAAAACACCATTGAGGCTCTAGAATATTGCGGTGAATCTTTAGACCGCTTGTCAAGTATCTTTTTCAATATTAATTCTGCCGAAACCAATGAGACCATACAGAAAATAGCCCAAGAGATTTCGCCTATGCTGTCTGAATTCAGCAATGATATTACCTTAAACCAAGCCCTATTCAAACGTGTAAAATCGGTTTACGACTCTAAAGATTCTTTAAAACTTACCACCGAGCAATCTACCTTATTGGACAAAAAATATAAAAGCTTTTCTAGAAATGGTGCTAATCTTCCTGAGGACAAAAAGCATCTTTTGCGTAAAATAGATAAAGAACTGAGCCAATTAAAATTAACTTTTGGTGAACATATCTTAGCAGAAACCAACAAATTTGAATTGCACATAACCAAAGAGTCAGACTTGGCTGGACTTCCGGAAGGAGCTAAAGAAGCAGCAAAGCAACTGGCGGAAAGCAAGGATATGTCTGGTTGGTTAATAACATTAGACTATCCGAGCTATATCCCTTTTATGACCTACGCTGAGAATCGCGACTTAAGAGAAAAGCTTTCTAAAGCATTTGGCAGCAAAGGCTTTAAAAATGATGAACTGGATAACCAAAATATTGTGAAGCGTATTGCTTCACTCAGATATGAAAGAGCACAACTTTTGGGGTATAAAACTCACGCACACTTTGTCCTCGAAGAGCGCATGGCTAAAACACCAGAGAAGGTTACTTCTTTTTTGAATGACCTTTTAGAAAAAGCAAAACCTGCGGCGCAGAAGGAGTTTAAAAACCTCAGCGTATTTGCCAAGGAGTTAGACGGTATAGAACAGCTTCAGAAGTGGGATTCTGCCTATTACAGTGAAAAGCTAAAACAAAAGCTCTTTAATCTTGATGATGAGCAACTCAAACCTTATTTTAAGTTAGAAAATGTTATTGATGGTGCATTTACGGTTGCGCAGAAACTATTTGGGTTGGAATTTAAAGAAATAGACACTATTGATAAATATCATGATGAGGTCATAACTTATGAGGTTTTAGATACCGAGAACAATTTAGTGGCTATCTTTTATGCAGATTTTTTCCCAAGACCAGGGAAACGAAATGGCGCCTGGATGACTTCTTTTAAACCACAAATGATTAAGAATGGTATAAATGAACGTCCTCACATTTCTATTGTCTGTAATTTTACCAGACCAACGGCAACCAAACCATCGCTCTTAACCTTTAACGAGGTTACAACACTCTTTCATGAATTTGGGCATGCATTGCATGGCATGCTTGCCAATACAACTTATCCAAGTTTGTCAGGTACCAACGTGTATTGGGATTTTGTAGAGCTACCGAGCCAAATTCTTGAAAACTGGTGCTTCGAAGAGGACACTCTTAAATTATTTGCCAAACATTACGAAACTGGCGAAGTAATTCCGATGGATCTGATCGAAAAAATCAAAGCCTCAGCAAACTTTCATGAAGGTATGCAAACCCTAAGACAACTTAGTTTTGGTTTGCTAGACATGGCTTGGCATGGTGTGGACCCAACAGAAGTTGAAAATGTTAAGTCCTACGAATTAAAAGCCTTCGGTGAAACACAGCTATATCCAGACGTAGCTGAAAATTGTATGAGCACAGCCTTTGCCCACATTTTCCAGGGAGGTTATTCTTCAGGCTATTACAGTTATAAGTGGGCTGAAGTTCTAGATGCAGATGCGTTTGAATATTTTAAGGAAGAAGGCATCTTTAATAAAACAGTTGCTCAAAAATTTAAAAGGTTCATACTCTCCCAAGGTGGTACGGAAAACCCTATGACCTTATATAAAAAATTTAGAGGGCATGAACCAAAACCTGAAGCGCTATTGAAACGGGCAGGATTAATAAAATAAAACCTATTATTAGATTTTTATACTATTTTTAGTACCGGAACTATTGTAAAATGCCAGAACATCATCTAGACCCTAACCAATGGGTACAGCGCTACTCAGATTACCTATTTAATTACACCATTGCGCGTATAAATGATGTTGAAATGGCCAAAGATTTAGTTTCGGAAACGTTTCTGTCTGCTTTAAAATCGATGAAAAACTTTAAAGGTGAAGCAAGTGAGCGCACTTGGTTAATCTCAATTTTAAAGCGGAAAATCATTGACTATTATCGTAAAATAAATTCTAAAAAAGGGAAAGCTGAAGTTAGAATAAATTTTGACGATAACTCCGCGGGAGATTGGCTGCAAGAACGCGTGCCCGACCCTCTTGATAAAACAGCAGAAGATGTGTTTACCAATTCAGAATTGGGAGACGCCATATTACATTGTATGGAAAAACTCCCGAAGAAACAGGCAGAGGTTTTTAAAATGAAAACCATATTGGGTTATGAAACGGACGTGATTTGTAATGAACTAAATATTACAGCGTCTAACCTTTGGGTTATTATCCACAGAGCTAGAAATGCTATGGCAAAATGCTTAGAGAAAAACTGGTTATAAATTATGGGATTATTCAACATTAATTGTGATAAAGCTTCGCATATCTGTGACAAAAGCCAATACCAAGAAGCTAGTTCCTTGGATATCATAAAGTTAAAATTTCACCATGTATTTTGTAAAGTCTGCAGATACCATTCTAAGAAAAACTGCCTACTCACTAGTCTATTAAAAAAAACAGACCTCCATATCCTCGACCAGAAAAGCAAAGCAGATATGGAAAACAAACTTCAAAAAGAGCTAGCCAAACAAAAGTAGGAGCACCAGCCATAAAACAGGTAGACTTTCCACCCAAAAAGCACTGTAATATTTCGATTGATTTTTTTTGGCAAACACAAGAAACAAAAATGTGACCAGGGCTAAAACAGCGTTCAACAGTATATCAGCCATAGCTATTGTGTTAAATAAATCGAGCACCACAAAAAACACCAACAACACAGCTCCAAACAATTTTGTATTAAAAATGCCTATTTTTTGAGGAATGGTAGCAAGCTTTAAACTATCGTATTTTAAATCACGAATTTCAAAAGGCAACATGAGTACAACAACGTAAATTCCGCGTCGCAGCAATGCAAGTAATACCTCGGCACTAATCTCTACACCATTATTAACAAGCGGCACCAACACTGTTGTGAGGGACCAAACGATGGCAATAACATATATTTTCAACCCACTTATTTGTCGTAGATTTCGTTGCTCATCAAGTAGAAATCGCCTCGGGATAAAGGGAATCGCATAGAAAAAAGTCGCTAAGCCAATGAAGCTTACAAGAATAAGGGAAGATTTATTCAATAATGTAGCATAATAACACATTGCCATGAGTGCTATGACAGATACAAACTGTATCCATTTGAGGAAGAGGGCGAATTGTCTATGGTGGAATTTTACGAAACCAAAATACTTTACAAAATTGTAAGCAACTATAGTAGCATAAAACACAAAATAAAGAACATGCTCGTCATAGCTTAAATTAAATTGGACTAGAGTTATCCAAGCCAAAGAATAAACAGCCAAAGCTACATGAATACTACTGTTGATATAAAAATTAAAAATCTGTTTCAAACGCTTCACGGCATAAAAGTAATTAAAGTGTTAATAACGCCTGATTTCGGTTAAAAACTTTAGTATTCCTTAACGAATAAAAAAGGGTAAATCCGTATTTTTGCAATTCAAAAAACAAGCTAAAAAAAGGAATGGATACAACCTCTTTTGCATTAAGACACATTGGCCCAAGTCCAGAGGAACAAAAAGCCATGTTAAACACCATTGGTGTTACTAGTATAGAACAATTGGTATCAGAAACGGTCCCAGAGGAGATTCGTCTCAAAAAAGATTTAGTTTTGGACGAGGCCATGAGTGAGCAAGAGTATCTAGAGCATATCTATGAATTATCGCAACTCAATCAGGTATTTAAATCATATATTGGTTTAGGTTACCATCCTACCAACCTCCCTGCAGTAATACAAAGAAATATTCTTGAGAATCCAGGTTGGTACACCGCGTACACTCCCTATCAAGCAGAAATAGCCCAAGGAAGACTTGAGGCTCTTTTGAACTTCCAAACCATGGTCATTGATCTCACCGGAATGGAAATTGCTAATGCCTCTCTTCTTGACGAAAGCACTGCGGCTGCTGAAGCGATGAGTTTATTATTCGCCGTTAGGGAGCGCGACCAAAAGAAAGCTGGCATTAATAAGTTCTTTGTGTCCAATCAAATTTTACCACAAACATTGTCTCTTTTGCAAACCAGAGCGATTCCTATTGGAATAGAATTGGTAGTAGGTGAGGAAGATAAGTTTGATTTTTCTGAGGAATTCTTTGGAGCACTACTTCAATATCCTGGGAAATATGGTGAAATAACAGATATTGAATCCTTTATTAGCAAAGCCAATGCTAACGGTATTAAAGTTGCCGTAGCAGCCGATATCTTAAGTTTGATAAAACTTGAAGCACCAGGCAAATTTGGTGCTGATGTTGTTGTGGGCACCACACAGAGATTTGGAATTCCCATGGGTTATGGTGGACCACACGCCGCCTATTTCGCCACGAAAGAAGCTTACAAAAGAGATATCCCAGGACGAATTATAGGCGTTACACGTGACATGAATGGCAACCGTGCATTGCGTATGGCGCTTCAGACAAGAGAACAGCATATTAAGCGCGATAAGGCCACTTCTAACATCTGTACAGCGCAAGTTTTATTGGCTGTCATGGCTGGTATGTATGCCGTATATCATGGCCCTAAAGGTTTAGAGTTTATAGCTGAAAAGGTGAACGCGTCAACTATGACCTTAGAGGAAAAACTGAAATCTCTTGGTTTAGAGCAACTCAACTCCCATTATTTTGATACGATACAGCTAAAAGCAACAGCCGCTAAAGTTAGAGCCATTGCCGAAGGACACAAGGTGAACTTCTATTACCCAGATGAAGAAACGGTGACCATATCGTTAAATGAAACCACTTCTATTGTTGATATCAATACGATTCTAGAAATTTTTGAAGACTATACCGGAAAATCAGTAGAAAGAGTTTCCGAATTACATAACGTCAATTCCATACCAGAAAAATTAAAGCGCCAAACACCGTTCTTAACGGCAGAAGTCTTTAACTCATACCATTCTGAGACTGAGCTGATGCGTTATATCAAGCGTCTAGAGCGTAAAGATTTAGCTTTAAACCACTCTATGATTTCGCTTGGGTCTTGCACAATGAAGCTCAATGCAGCATCAGAAATGTTACCCTTAAGCTGGAGCAGTTGGGGAAATATGCATCCATTTGTACCCATTGAACAAGCTAAAGGCTACACCACGGTGCTTCATGCCCTTGAAAAACAACTCACGGAAATTACCGGTTTTGCAGGGACATCACTACAGCCTAACTCTGGAGCTCAGGGTGAATTTGCTGGTTTAATGGTCATCAGAGCCTATCATCATTCTCGTGGTGACGATCACAGAAATATTTGCTTAATTCCTTCATCTGCCCATGGAACAAATCCAGCAAGTGCTGTAATGGCTGGTATGAAAGTAGTTGTAACTAAAGCATCTGATGATGGCAATATTGATGTGGAAGATTTAAGAGCAAAAGCCGAAATGCACAAAGAAAATTTAGCGGCTTTAATGATTACCTATCCATCGACGCACGGTGTGTACGAGTCTGCTATAAAGGAAATCACAAAAATTATCCACGACAATGGCGGACAAGTTTATATGGATGGCGCTAATATGAATGCACAGGTAGGATTAACAAATCCAGGAAACATTGGTGCTGACGTTTGTCATCTCAATCTACATAAAACTTTTGCAATACCGCATGGTGGCGGTGGCCCTGGAGTAGGTCCGATTTGTGTTGCCGAACAATTAGTACCGTTTTTACCAAGCAATCCCATCATAAAAACTGGTGGTGAAGAAGCTATCACTTCAATTTCCGCAGCACCTTTTGGCTCATCATTGGCTTGCATTATTTCTTACGGCTATATTAAAATGCTTGGCTCCGAGGGCTTAAAAAAGGCTACCGAGGTAGCTATTTTAAATGCTAATTACATTAAAGAACGACTAGAAGGCTATTACGATACATTGTATACAGGCGAACACGGCCGCGCTGCGCATGAGATGATTATTGATTGTCGCGCCTTTAAAGCATATGGCATTGAAGTGGTAGACATCGCGAAGCGCTTAATGGACTACGGATTCCATGCACCTACAGTGTCATTCCCAGTAGCTGGAACCATGATGATTGAACCAACAGAAAGTGAGAATAAAGCTGAAATGGACCGTTTTTGTGATGCGATGATATCAATTCGTGAGGAAATAGACACTATTACTAAAGAGGACACCAACAATGTGCTAAAAAATGCACCGCACACTTTAGATATGCTTACAGCAGATGAATGGTTACTTCCTTACTCTAGAGAAAAAGCGGCTTTTCCATTGGATTATGTCAAAAACAATAAGTTTTGGCCAACCGTACGCCGTGTTGATGAAGCTTTTGGTGACAGAAATTTGATATGTAGCTGTGCACCTATCGAAGATTATATAGAAGCTTAAACGGAAATAATCCTATATTAACAAAGCGTCCAATTTGGGCGCTTTTTTATTAAAATTTAATAGTATTTCATTCAAATTTTGAGAATACCTAAAAAATCTTCGTTTTCTTGAGGTAAAATACATCAAAAATCAGATTATTGGTTAGTTTAGTAAATTAAACCTATACAATACAGAAGTATGGCAATTAAGATCACTGGCACAGGAAGTTTCATTCCAAAATCAATTGAGAGAAATGAAGATTTCCATAATCACGAGTTTTTAAATGCAGACGGATCAAAAATCAATTATCCTAACGAGGTTATCGTTGAGAAATTCAAGGCAATCACTGGAATTGTTGAAAGACGCTATGCCGATAATCAATTGGTCGCTTCAGATTTAGGGTTTCTAGCAGCACAGAAAGCCATTGATGATGCCAACGTGGACCCTGAAAGTATCGACTATATTATTTGTGCTCATAATTTTGGCGATGTTAGGCACAATACCATTCAAAGTGATATCCTACCATGTCTAGCTTCACGCATTAAACACCGTTTGCGAATAAAAAATCCTAAGTGTGTGGCTTATGACATCTTATTTGGTTGCCCAGGTTGGTTAGAAGGTGTTATCCAAGCCCAAGCTTTTATAAAAGCTGGTATGGCCAAACGTTGTTTGGTAATTGGCGCAGAAACATTATCTCGCGTCGTTGATAAACACGATAGAGACTCCATGATTTATTCTGATGGTGCTGGAGCAAGCATTGTAGAAGCCGACGCTTCCGAACACGGCATTTTGGCACATGAGTCTGCCTCTTTCACATACGACGAGGCTTATTATCTATACTTTGGAAACTCCAACAATAAAGAGTTGTGCCCAGATACGCGCTACATAAAAATGCACGGTCGGAAAATTTATGAGTTTGCACTAACTAATGTAGCACAGGCCATGAAAAACTGCTTGGACAATAGTGGTGTTGATATTTCGGAAGTAAAGAAAATCCTTATACATCAAGCCAACGAGAAAATGGATGAAGCCATTATCAAACGTTTCTACCGCTTGTACAAGGCAGAAGCTCCTGAAGATATAATGCCGATGAGCATTCATAAATTGGGCAACAGTTCAGTGGCTACTGTACCAACCTTATTCGATTTAATTAGAAATAATAAACTCGATAATCACAAAATCAATGAAGGCGATATCATTATTTTTGCCTCAGTTGGTGCTGGTATGCATATTAATGCTATCGTCTATCGCTATTAAATTATGACGGACACTATTGCGATTATAGGAGGAGGTAATTTGGGCCAAGCCATTGCTTCGGGTTTATTGTCGCAAGGTTTTCCCGCTTCAAAACTTACCATTACCCGTCACAAAACGTCACTACTAGCAAGCTTTAAATCAAAAGGTGTAACCACAACTTCAAACAATTGTGAAGCAGTTTCACAATCTACCATTGTTATTATAGCTGTAAAACCCTTTAAAATTGAAGAAGTGCTGAAGGAAATAGCACCGGATCTGACCAACGAACATCTATTAATTTCAGTGGTTAGCGATTTTAGCATATCTGATATTAATAAGTCTATAAGTGCAAATCCTGCAGTGTTTAGGGCCATGCCAAATACAGCCTCTTCTGTAAACGAATCTATGACGTGCATTGCATCTCATAACGCCACTATTGAAGACGACAATAAGGTAAAGTCCATATTTAATACTTTAGGAAAAACGATTAATATTGAAGAATCCTTAATGGATGCAGCCACTGTTTTAGGTGCCTGTGGTATAGCTTACGTACTTCGATTTATACGAGGCATGATTCAAGGCGGCATAGAAATTGGATTTGATGCCAAAACTGCCACGGACATAGCGACCCAAACCGTAAAAGGTGCTAGCGAATTGCTTCTGCAAGAAGGAAACCATCCAGAAGCCGAAATTGATAAAGTAACGACTCCTAAAGGATGTACCATTGCAGGATTAAACGAAATGGAACACAGTGGGTTTTCGTCAGCTTTAATCAAGGGAATAAAAACCTCTTACGAAAATATCTCGAAGTAATGTACGAGAACACTTACCCAAACAAGCGTTTCAAATTTACTTTAGAATTCCTAAAAACGCATATTAACACCGAAGAAACCATACTTGATCTTGGTGTTGAAAACCCCTTTTCTAAAATAATGAAAGTACAAGGGTATTCTGTTGAAAATACCCATGGTGAAGATTTGGATATCGATATTTCAACCCTTACAAATTCAGAGGCAGATGTGGTCACGGCCTTTGAAATTTTTGAACACTTGCTCTCGCCGTTTACAGTATTAAAAGCGATAAAGGCCAATAAACTTGTTGCTAGTGTACCGCTAAGATTGTGGTTTGCCCCAGCATATCGCAGTAAGACCGATATGTGGGACAGGCATTTTCACGAATTTGAAGATTGGCAGTTTGATTGGTTACTGGAAAAAACAGGCTGGGAAATAAAAGCACGACAAAAATGGACCAATCCCGTGAATAAAATTGGCATTAGACCATTTTTAAGGTTATTCACCAATCGCTACTATATTGTATACGCAGAGAAAAAATAGATTCTTCGACTCCCTATTTTCCGTTCTCATTATGTAGATTTGAGGTCTTAAAGAAGATTATTGGACTTTTATATTATCATACCAGCTCATAACGAAGAAGCGACTCTAGATCTTACCCTAAAATCACTGTGCCAACAAACCTTATTGCCCAAGAGTGTTGTTGTTGTCAATGATAATTCAAGTGACAGAACTCCAGATATCGCCAAAGCCTACAGCGAAAAGTATGATTGGATTTCGGTTGTCAACAATAATTCTTCTAACAACCATGTACCTGGAGCAAAAATTGTTAACGCATTTTATAGCGGATACAACACCATCGATGACACTTATGATGTTATCTGTAAATTTGATGCGGATCTTATATTTCCAGAAGATTATCTTGAAAAATTGGCTCATCATTTTAAGTCCAATTCTAAGTTGGGCATGGTCTCTGGCTTCTGTTATATAGAAAAAGACGGAAAATGGATTCTAGAAAATCTTACGAATAAAGACCATATTCGAGGTGCCCTCAAAGCCTATAGAAAGCAATGCTTTTTAGACATTGGCAAACTAAAACCTAGTATGGGTTGGGATACCGTAGATGAGTTACTTGCCAAATACCACGGCTGGCAAATCCTTACGGATGAAACGCTTCATGTAAAACATCTAAAACCTACTGGAATCTCCTATGGCAAAGCCTCTAAATATCTTCAGGGCGAAAGCATGTACAAAATGCGCTACGGATTTTGGTTAACCTTTATGTCTGCTGCGAAACTGGCCTACAAAAAAAACAGTTTTTCCCAATTTATACATTATCTCCAAGGCTACTTTAAGGCAAAATCCAAGAGAGCAGATTACTTAGTAAATGAAGACGAAGGCCGATACATCAGAGACCTAAGATGGAAAGGGATACTTAAAAAGCTTAGTTAGTCCAATACAAACTCTAAAGGCTGCCCAGTACTGCCATTAGGAAAACTAGTGCCAAGCAATGCAGATATGGTTGGCGCTATATCTGGAATTACCGTCTTTTTAAGTGTTTCACCGTGCTTTATTCCTGCTCCAAAAAACAACAAAGGCACATGCGTATCGTAATTCAATCCACTTCCATGAGTAGAACCTGTTCTACTGTAGGCAATATGGGCAACATCATTAACAATGATGACATTACCAGATCGCTTTTGATTAAACCCATTTTGGAGTAAGGCTTCTATGCCTTCAGTAAAGCTTGTAGTAGCCATTGTTGTAGCCGTGTAGACTTTGGCTATATTTGGATAACTCAATTGTTCATCTGCTATGGCCTGTTCTACCTCGTGAAGATTAAGCCCAAGTGACTTGACAACGCTTCTATTCAAAAAAACTTGATCATTACTAACATCTTCTACTATATCTGTGGTTCCATAATTTTCCATTAGAAATTTTTGAAACTGTTCTTTTCTACTGTCGTAGTTAAGATATCCTGCAGGAATCCCAATAGATTTAAGATAAGCCGGTACGTGCACCGCACCGTGGTCTGCTGTTAAGAATACCGTGTAATTATCGGCTCCAACCTCATCATCCAAAAATTTGAATAAACGCTCTAAGTCTTTGTCTAATCTTATGTAAGTATCTTGAACCTCCTTGGAATTTACACCAAAGTTATGGCCTACGTAATCCGTTGACGAATAACTCAAAGCTAGCACATCTGTATCATTATCCTTTCCTAACGCTTCACCAATGACAGCTGCCATAGCGAAATCTGTGGTTAGACTATTACCAAATGCCGTACCTTTAAGGATATCAAAATTCCTGTTTTCAGGAGCTAACTTTTTTAAATCGTAAGGAAAAATCGCTTCGGCTTTCCCTTTAAAACCACCTTCAAAATCATTTAAATCGCTACCGCTTTCAACATAAGTCTCTATGGGATAATAGGTATCCCAAACTCTTAAATAAGATTCTGCTTTATCTGAAGCATTAAACTCCTTAACCCAAGCTGGTAATTCAGTCATGTAATAAGTGCTCGTTATCCAATTTCCTTCATCTCTTCCCTGAAACCAATAAGCAGCATTAGCTGTATGGCCAGCTGGTAATATCGCACCTCTATCCTTTATAGCAACACCTATTGTTTTACCACGTCTTTGGGTGAACAACCTGTTTTCATCAGCGAACGTCGTGGTAAGCAATCTGCGAGGGGACATCTTTCCAGAAGAAGATGTTGTACCAACAGATGCTACAGAATTGTCCTCAGCACAATACACCATTTCTTTAGTTTCCTTATCATACCAATTATTGGAAATTATTCCGTGATATTTTGGAGTTGTTCCAGTATAAACACTAGCATGTCCCGGACCTGTATACGTTGGTACGTAATTAAAATGGTTATTCTTACAATTGAAGCCTTCATTCACCATACGCTTAAATCCGCCTTCTCCATATCTATGGTAAAATCGTGTTAAGTAGTCGTAGCGCATTTGATCTACAACAATCCCTACGACCAATTTTGGTTTGACCTTTTCGTCAATGTTAGTATCGGTTTGTGCTGAACCGCAAAAAATACCGAGAAAAATACCGAATAATACTACTCTGATTTTCATAAAAAGTGTAAGCGTTTAATCCTAGTCAAAAATACAGTTTTTAGCTTATCTTATTTTAAATAAACATTATTAAACTAATCATTTTTGTACTTTAGCGTTAACAGATTCTCGGATGAAGTACCTACATAATATTGGTGTTTATTTTATTATGATTAAGGACATGTTTCGTAAACCTACGAAATGGTCCGTAATGAAATCCTTAATCCTTAAGGATATTGATGACCTTATCATTGGTTCTTTGGGTATTGTGGCGTTTATTTCCTTTTTTGTAGGCGGTGTGGTCGCTATACAGACCTCTTTGAATATTAGCAACCCGCTCATTCCAAAATATCTCGTTGGCTTCGCTACAAGACAATCGATTATATTGGAATTTGCGCCAACATTCATTTCAATAATAATGGCAGGAAAGGTTGGTTCCTTTATTACCTCAAGTATAGGAACCATGCGCGTTACCGAGCAAATTGACGCTTTGGAAGTAATGGGAATAAATGCTATTAACTATCTAGTTTTTCCAAAGTTTATAGCCTTGACGCTTTATCCCTTTATTATTTCCATTGCCATGTTTTTGGGAATTTTAGGAGGATTAGCAGCTTGTGTCTATGGCGGCTATGGAACTTTTGAAGATTATATTGAAGGCGTTCAAGTGGATTTTATTCCATTTCATATGGCTTATGCCTTTATCAAAACAATGGTTTTTGCTTTTATTTTGGCTACCATACCTTCATATTATGGTTACTTTATGAAAGGTGGTGCCCTTGAGGTTGGTAAAGCAAGTACAACTTCTTTTGTTTGGACCTCCGTGATTATAATCTTGGTGAATTATCTCATCACAAGTTTACTTTTAGGCTAATGATAGAAGTTAAGGACTTACATAAATCGTTTGGTGACGCCCATATTCTAAAAGGGATTAGCACTACTTTTGACACAGGCAAAACAAACCTTATTATTGGCCAAAGTGGGTCTGGTAAAACTGTGTTTTTAAAATGTTTATTGGGTCTCTATGATTTTGAACAAGGAGAGATTACCTATGATGGTAACGTTCTAAGTAAGATGAACGTAAACGAAAAGCGTAAGCTTAGATCCGAAATTGGTATGGTATTTCAAGGAAGTGCGCTCTTTGATTCTATGACTATTGCAGAAAATGTGATGTTTCCATTACGCATGTTTACCAAACAAAGTAAAAGTGAAATGGAAGATCGGGTTGATATTGTACTTAATAGAGTGAACCTGCATAATGCCCACAACAAAATGCCAAGTGAAGCTTCTGGTGGCATGCAGAAACGTGTAGCCATAGCAAGGGCCATCGTTAACAATCCGAAGTACTTGTTCTGCGATGAACCAAATTCTGGTTTAGACCCTAAGACTTCTATGGTGATAGATAATCTTATTCAAGAAATTACGGATGAATTTCAAATAACCACGGTTATTAATTCCCATGATATGAATTCTGTTATGGAAATTGGAGAGAAGATTGTTTTTCTCAAAGATGGTTATAAAGAATGGGAAGGTTCCAATGACACTATCTTTAAGACAGACAATGAAGCAGTGACCAACTTTGTCTATTCTTCAGAATTGTTTAAAAAGGTTAGGCGAATGTACATTGATGAGGACACAAATCCCTAGCACTAGGTCTCCTTTTGGGTTATTGAACGACCAAAGTATCTAATTTCAACTTCACTTTTAGCCATTTTTCCAATTTCTTGGAATCCCTAGCTATAGTTTCTGGCGTAGACAAAGAATCGATCCATCTAAATTTAAAGACCGTTAAGGTATCAATATTCGAAAAGTCGAACGAGATTTCATTGGCATAGGATATAGCCTCTAAATTGTCGTAATTAATTTTAGCTTCCTCTACTATAGATTCAAAAGGAATCTGATACCGCTCCAATTTAGATAGTACTTTTAACCTACTTTCGAGGTAACTAATTTTTTGAGCCTGAGACAGTAGGTCTAAGGAATCCCTAACGCGTAGCTCTTGCATATACTTAAAACTATCAACGTCAGAATTGCTAATAGGGTCGTAGAATAGCTTGGTATTACTATTAACTAAAGATGGATATTCATCAATTCGATTTTTAAGCAATTCAATGGTAGACTCAGGTATCTCGTCAAGGCCAAAGGAATTAATTTCAAGATACGGCCCTCTATCACTATTATACTTATACACAAAATTTCGTTTAATGTAATCTGCGTGTGGTAATCCGCTTAACTCCTTATCTCTAAAATTCTCTGCGGCAGTATTAAACTCACTCTCTTTATAGACATCCCAAAATGTTATTCCTGCGGGAATCATAACAATTATTGCAATGACAGTAGCCAAGCGCGCTATCCGCTTACGTTTTTTGGAGTTGGCATATTTTAGCATAGGGAAGCGCAACAATTTTAAGACTAAAAAGGTCGCTAGAGCAATAAAAATACTGTTTATAATAAAGAGGTACATTGCTCCGTAAAATGCAGACCAATCATTGGCCAGACCATATCCCGCAACGCATAATGGCGGCATTAAAGCGGTGGCAATAGCCACACCAAAAATTACTGAAGCTATGGTTCCTTTTTTTGTGCGCGCTATAATAAGCGCCAAGCCACCAAAAAAGGCGATTAATACGTCCCTGAAATCTGGTTTAGTCCGTCCAAATATTTCACTATTTCCAACATCTGCCGTTGGGAAAAATTTGAAAAATAAAAATGCCGTTAATAAACTTAGCACAATCATGGTTGCTAAGTTGATTAAGGATTTTCTTAAGGTAAAGATGTCATTTATGGCAATGGACATTCCCACTCCTAGAATCGGACCCATGAGTGGCGAAATTAACATGGCTCCAATAACTACTGCAGTACTATTGGCATTTAACCCAATGGAAGCCACGAATATAGAACAAATAAGAATCCACGCTGTTGCACCTTTGAATGAAATATCACCCTGAATAGCAGTTATTGTAGCCTCTCTGTCCGTGTCGTCACGAAAGTCTAATAACTCACTTAAAAAGTTACTAATGCTTGCAAAAAGACCTTGTGCATCTTTTTTTACAGCTTCCTTCTTTTCTTCAACAGCCTTGTCTTTTTCTATTTGTTGCTGTTCTTCTTCGGAAAAATTGAACTTGCTTTCTTCGCTCATAGTTTAACCAAATTGATTGCCAAATTTATTCTTAACGTTCTGAAGAACTTTTTTAATGTCTTGTTCTTTTCGTTTAGGAAAGATAAGTAAAACTTCTTCTTTATCAACTATTATATAGTCGTTAAGGTCTTCTAAAACAACAATTTTATTCTTTTGAGTACGGATCATATTCCCAGACGCATTCTCTAAAAGCACCTGAGCATTTACTACCGCATTGTTATTGTCATCTTTATCCAATTTATCATAAAGACTGCCCCAAGTTCCTAGGTCATTCCAATCAAAGGTAGCCGGAATCACATAAACGTTATCGCTTTTTTCCATGATAGCATAGTCTACCGAGATATTATTGGCTTTAGGGTAATTTTCCTTTATGAACTCTTCTTCAAGCTCCGTATTGAACGTGTCATAGCCCATTTCAAAAAGCTTGAATAGCTCCGGTTGATTTTTTTCAAAAGCCGAAAGGACGGTTTGGACGCTCCACATAAAAATTCCGGCATTCCAAAGAAAATTTCCTTGGTCCAAGAAGGTTTTGGCAGTTGCATAATCTGGCTTCTCCCGAAATTGTTTAACAGGTTTGATTGAATCTGTTGATGATTTATCGTATTCAATATAACCATAGCCTGTATTTGGAAATGTGGGAGTAATCCCTAAGGTCATTAAAGCCGCATTGTTCTGGCAAAACTCAAAAGCTGTTTTAACATTCGCTGTAAAGGCGTTTTCATCCTCAATCCAATGGTCACTTGGTGCCACTATCATGACCGCATCTTCATTTTCCTTCTTTATTTTAAGTGCTGCATATAAAATACATGGAGCCGTATTGCGCATGGCAGGTTCTAAAACCACTTGGCGTTTTGTTATGCCAGGAAGCTGCTCAAAAACCAAATCGTTATAGCGCTCATTGGTTAAAATGAAAATATTTTCTTCTGGTATAAGTTGCGCCAAACGATGAAACGTCTTTTGAATCAAGGTCTGTCCAGTCCCTAACATATCGTGAAATTGCTTAGGAAAAGCTTGAGTACTCAAAGGCCAAAACCTAGAACCTACGCCACCTGCCATTAAAATTGCATAATAATTTTTATTGTTCATATATCACTATTTCGGTGAGGTCTTCAATTAATTGAGTGCTTCTACTTCAACGTTAGGATTGAACAGATACACTTTATTTGTTTTTAATTCCATACACTCATAACGTTTTCTTCGTTTTCTTCCGCGCTTAAATGTCCGACCATTATAAATCTTAAATTTCTGCCCCAAAGGTAATTCAAAAACGTAGGTTTTAGCCTCTCCCTCGTTATATTGCTTTAAGGCTAAGCTCAATTGCGCATCTGTGTCGGTGGATGCTTTGGGGTTAATAAAATGTCTAGCCAGAAGTGGCAAAAGTTCATT
>CAZGDG010000018.1:0-39273 GCA_964524415.1 uncultured Flavobacteriaceae bacterium | reverse complement strand
ACTTTTTCCGAAAATGCCTCTGCAATAATATCATGGGTTATATCAACCAGCTGATTGTAAATAATCATTTCTTTCTCAGTTCGGGTTTCTATCCAAGAGATAGCCAATTTTTCAGCAGATTTCACTCTTGACTTATAATTTTTAGGGAGATAGTTCATAAAAGCCTCATAATCGGTCTTTACAATACCATCACAGATATTAAAATGGTCTGAATAATTTAAACCTATGGATTTAGGTTGTCTCTCTTCTATAATCTCCATGAGTCTCTTCCACTGGTCTGGCTGCTTATCCTTGTCCCATGCCGACATAATATTTTCTCCAAAATTATAACGCGCCACGGCAAGCTTTTCTAGAGTATTACTGTCTTTATCTCTATAAAAAACGAGAATAGTGCGTCGCCTTGCATTTAACCAAGTGGCAGGCAGCATAGTTTTAAGTACGGGATCTTCATTATATTCCCGTGAAATTAAAATCCACATATCAAAACCAGAATTATCCATCAATGCGGGTAAGAGATTGTCAAAGCGGTCTTTTAAAATATTATCAATTACTTCTGCTCTTTGGCGTTGTGGAAGGATTTGTTGGGCTTGAAGGCAACTCGTAAAGGATAAAAGAAAGGCTAAAATATACTTCATCGTTAGTATAGAATTTTTCTAAAAATAAGAATAAAAAAAAGAGCACTAGTGGTGCTCTTTTATATTATGTATGTCTATAGTTTTACTACAATCCAGCTTCACGCTTCGCTTTTTTCTCGGCTTTTATTTCCTTAAAACGCTCAATAGATGCTCCAAAGACCCAGTAAGGGATAACAAAGGTTAAAAGAAAAATCATTAACCAAAATCCAATAGTAAGAATGGTTAAAAAAGCTAAAAATCCTAAGTATTGATCAAATTCAAACATGCGTTTTTTAATTTATGTCACAAAGATAAAACCAAAATATAAGTTATACAACAGGTGTTTGCACATTTATTAACATCCAAATTAACAATTACACTGCCTTAATTAATAGTTCAGCTGTTGCTGGATTTGTGGCCAGTGGTACGTTATGGACATCACATAAACGCATGAGCATTAAAATATCGGGCTCGTGCGGATGTTTATCCAAAGGGTCTCTAAAGAACAACACCATATGGCACAGACCTTCCGCCACACGTGCAGCAATCTGGGCATCTCCTCCCATTGGACCTGAGAGTAATGCATTGACTTCAAAGCCTGCTTTTTTAACGTTCTTACCAGTAGTGCCTGTTGACACCAGATGCACTTTCTTTTGTTCTAGCGTGTCTCTGTGAGCGTTTAAAAACTGAACCATTTCAGCTTTTTTGCCATCATGCGCGATTAATGCAATTTCCACCTATAAATTTTTAACGTGATATTCAACTAATCCATCTATAGGACGTCTAATGAAATTCCCTACCTTAAAGTTATATTCTTCTGCCACTTCCAATATCTCCTCTTTGGAGAAATAAGCAATAGACCCTGCAAAATGCACAGGACAACTTTTTAGTTCCTCCTTAAACTGCATGATCATATTTTCTGTAAAGAGTCTGAACCCACTTTTAATAAGATCTTTAATGTAATCTGAATCTTTGTTCAAAAACATAAATTCTGCAAATCCTGCTAAATAGGCATTAGGATTGGCTTGTTTATAAAGATTGTATTTAATGTAATCTGCATCTAAATTATACTTATGCTCAAATGCCAACCTAATGGTTTCAGGCATCTTTTTAAAATAATAATCCCTAATGAGCTGTTTTCCATAATAATTTCCGCTAGCATCATCCATTAAGGTATAACCTAAGCTCACAACCCGTTGCTCCAAGGTTCTACCATTAAAATAACTACAATTAGAACCAGTTCCCATTATACATACTACAGCTTTTTCCTCATTATGGTTAAGAGAGGCCCTTACGGCTGCCATAGTATCTTCTTGTACTTCAATATGGGCGTTTAAGAAAAGAAATTGTAACACGTGGGTTAGCATGGTTCTTGGTTTTTCAGTACCACAACCTGCTCCATAGAAAAAAATATGCGTAACGTCAGATTTGTATCGCATTAACTCTTCGTTGCTACTTATTATTTTCTTAAGTTTTTTCTCAGTTAGAATAGCAGGGTTTAATCCTTTTGTCCTTATTTTTTCTGCGAGCCGTTTTCCTGTATCATCTATGGCTATCCAATCGCATTTTGTTGACCCGCCGTCAGTTACTAAAATCATACCTTAAATTATAAAAATGAAAATTCCGGAAGACAATACATCTTACGGAATTTTCCCTATTAAATATTCTATTATAAAGAATTAATCTTCTGCGCTAAATCTACTAGTTTGTTAGAATAAGCAAACTCATTATCATACCAAGAAACAACCTTGAAAAATTTAGAATTCAGCTCTATTCCTGCGCTTGCATCAAAAATACTTGTTCTAGTATCGCTAACAAAGTCTTGAGATACCACACCATCTTCCGTATAACCCAAAACTCCTTTCATAGGACCTTCTGAAGCGGCTTTAAACGCCTTTTTTATGTCGTCATAAGACGTATCCTTCTGAAGCCTTACAGTGAGGTCTACAACAGAAACATTAGCTGTTGGCACCCTAAAGGCCATACCTGTTAATTTGCCGTTGAGCTTAGGAATTACTTTACCAACAGCTTTAGCTGCACCTGTTGTTGATGGTATAATATTAACTAAAGCCGAACGGCCTAGTCTGTAATTTTTTCGTGATGGCCCGTCTACGGTTAACTGAGTTGCAGTAGAGGCGTGTATGGTGGTCATTAAAGCCTCTTCTATACCAAAGTTATCATCTAAAACCTTAGCCACAGGTGCCAAGCAGTTTGTTGTACAAGACGCGTTTGACACAATGTTATGGTCTGCGGTTAATTCATCATCATTCACGCCCATTACAAACATTGGTGCATCTTTACTTGGTGCAGAAATAGCCACTTTTTTAGCTCCAGCATCTATATGGTATTGTGCCGTTTCTAAGGTGGTGAAAATTCCTGTACATTCTGCAACTACATCAGTACCTACTTCATCCCATTTAAGGTTTTTAGGATCGCGTTCTGCTGTTACACGAATGGTCTTTCCATCAACAACGAGGTGGCCATCTTTTACTTCTACCGTGCCATCGAAACGGCCATGAACTGAGTCGTACTTTAATAAATATGCTAAATGTTCTACATCCAATAAATCGTTTATAGCAACCACATCGACATCTGGTCGATTTACCGTTGCTCTAAATACTATTCTTCCTATTCTACCGAATCCGTTGATTCCTAATTTTAAATTTGACATGTTCTTTTAGTTTAAGTGTTCTTTTAAATTGTCATTATATCTGAAACCCTAATAAGTTCCATATTGATTTTTGATTTTCCTTTTACCGCTTGGTCAAATGGTGTTAAATCTATGGTGTCGTTTTTAAGGCCTACCATGTAATTGCTTTTGCCTGTAATTAAACTTTCTACAGCTTTTACTCCCATTCTACTGGCAAGTACTCTATCGAAACAAGAAGGACTGCCGCCACGTTGCATATGGCCTAACACCGATACTCTTACTTCATATTCCGTCATATTTTCTTCTACATAGTCTGCTAATTCAAAAACATTTTTACCAATCTTATCACCTTCAGCAACAACGACTACGCTAGATGATTTGCCAGAAGCCTTACTTCGTCTTAATGAATCCAATAAACGATCCAAACCTAAATCCTCTTCTGGAATAAGAATTTCTTCAGCTCCTGCTCCTACGCCTACATTTAAGGCAATATGACCAACATCCCTTCCCATAACCTCGATAAAAAATAAGCGATTATGAGAACTTGCGGTGTCCCTAATTTTATCTATAGCTTCAACCGCTGTATTCAAAGCGGTATCGTATCCTAAGGTATGCGTAGTTCCAAAAATATCATTATCAATGGTACCTGGAATTCCCATTACGGGAAAATCAAACTCCTGATTAAAAATCATAGCTCCCGTAAAACTACCATCTCCTCCAATTACAACAAACGCATCAATACCCGCTTTACAGAGTGCATCGTATGCTTTTTGCCTGCCTTCTTTGGTTCTAAACTCCTTGGAACGCGCAGATTTGAGCATGGTGCCTCCTTTGTTTATAATTCCTTTTACGCTGCGAGCATCCATTTTCTCAAAGTCGCCTTCTATCAAACCTTGGTAACCGCGATATACGCCATAACATTCCAAGCCGTGAAAGACACAAGTTCTTACTACAGAACGAATTGCTGCATTCATACCAGGAGCATCTCCTCCAGAAGTGAATACTGCAACTTTCTTAATGGTTTTAAGCATTCTTTTGATTTTTGAGTAAATTTAATAAACTTAAACCTCAATTTAGTGACCTTTGTCATAAAATAGAAGTCTTAAGACAATTCAAACGTTTTCGTTAATAACTATTTTCTCGAGTGAGATTAAAACGGCCGTTTTAGGATTTGGGTTTTGTATTTTTCCTCTTCATTTTCATGTATTCAGGCAGATTTTTATCTTTTTCAATATCTGCCGATTCGTCATTCTTCCCTGATTGAGTTTCAGCGTTGTTCTTGCCTTTAAATATAATTTGGAGTAATTCTTTAAAGGTATCGAACTCTACCGTGTAAGATAATCCAAGTCCTTGGGTATACCCTATTTCCTCACCAAAGTTTCTAATAACATTTTCTCTATTAAAGACCTGTGCCCTTAATGAGCCATCGTCATTTAGAAGCCAATCTATCTGTACATCGCCAGTAATTGTTGTTTGTTGGGCACTTCCAAAAGGCACCCCAAACCTCCCATTTATAAGGATTTTTTCGCTGATTTTTGTTTGAAGTGTTAGCCCAACCCGATTATCTGTTTGCAATTCAGGGGTGTCTTGTCCTAGTTCTAAATCTACACCTATGTTTAGGTTTTCATTGTCATCACCCAAGATATTATTGACTATACCAGTCAAACGCTCTGAAATTGTCCCTGTAAAATCAGGACCACCAGCACCACCAGTGAAACCACCCGTTCCTAAAAGTGTTAAGGCTTGTAAGTCTCTTTCGTCTTTTGAAGACAACCTATAATCCAATTCTGCCTTTAACGTTGAATTTACGTTTGGAAATCTTAAATCGAAATTAGGGTCTGGTTGTTCTAATTGCCCGGTAAGCTGAATTTCTACCTCAACAGGAATTCTTTGGCTTATGGGATTATCTAGTAATACCGATGGATTAGCAGTAGTCTTATAAACAGCTTTGAGATTTATTTCGGCTTTCATAGGATCTCCTTCCCATACAATACTTCCCCCTTGCTCAACCTCAAATCGTTTTTGAACGATACCACCATATTTAAAATTATAAATACCTTCAAACACAGAGAAATCGCCCCACATATTAAAGGTACCATTTGTATTGATAAGAAACGCCAAAGTTCCTTGACCTCGACCTTTAATAGTACTTCCGGCTTCTTTGTCAATTACAATTTCTATAAGAGCGTTTTCGTTGACATCTAAATCAAAGTTGAGCTCTAGTCCTTTTACTTCAATATTTTTTTCAACGACCCCTTTTATCCTAGCCTCTTTTTCTTCGGGACTTAAGAAATTAATAAAGGAATTATCTCCGAAACTCTCAGAATCATTCAATGGTATATTAAAAACAGTGCCTTTAGCAGTACTACCATCTACTTTTATTGTCAATTGGTCGGTGGGACCCGTTATTGAAGCCTCTCCTGAGACGAAACCATCACCATAGTATAAGGATTCTTCGGTTTCTTCGGTATTTAAAACCAGTAATCTATCTGTGTTTAAATCCAGACCTAAAGTCCAATCAGAAAAATTATCGTGTTCTATAAAGCCATTTAAATAGCCTTGTGAGAAGAATTTAGAATCTGTCATCGCAACATTGTTAAAGATAAACCTTTGACCAGACAAGGTTACTTTAGAATCAAAATCAAAACCATAATCTACGTTTAAATAGGGTATAGACAGTCCTGCCCTATCCAGAAATAATTCCCCATCGATACTTGGTTTGTTTAAACTTCCAGATACCAAGGCTTGCCCTGAAACAAGACCTCTAATGTTGCTAATAACACCTTCTCCCAATGGGTTAAAGGGATTTAAAAAGAACTCGTCAAAGGTTACATTTACCCTTATATTAGGATTCGCACGGTTAACATCCACTAAACCTGTTGCCGCTAATGATGTAAGGTTGTCATTAACTAAACTAATATCTACCTCGTACTCCGTTATAGAATTATTGCCTATAACCTTGGCAGACAAGTCGCCCATGTCATAATCATTTACAAATAAAGTACTGATATTAATGTTTGATTTTGGAAGATATACGCCATCTGTTTGTCCTAAATCAAGATAACCATTGACAACACCTTGAAGATCTAAGCTATCAACGCGCGGTGTTATTTTTTCAAGTTCCACCTCGCTAAAGCTTACTTTTATATTCTTGTTCAGGCTGTCCTTGATCTTCCCTGAAACAACGATTTCTTCATTGCCTTGGTCTATTTTAATAGGGTTGATATCAAAGCTCTTAAACTGCCTATCAAACCTAATTTTATTCAACGTATCCTTTTCTGAATTTATGTACCAATCAAATTCTTTAAAAGTAAAATCGGATTTTCTAAACCCAACTACAGACATATTGTCCTTATCAATGGTGTAGAACATGTTTAAATCAAAACTATCCCTATTATTTGTGCCGCCTTTAAACTGAGTTTTGATGAGTAAAGTATCGCGCTTGGTTACATTAATTAAACTAAATTTTGAAGCCTGATAGCCAACAGCACTAATACTGTCTATCTCTATGTAGGTATTGTAGATAGGATTAGAATTATCAATTGTAAAGCTAAAATCTTGAACAAAATTATCCTGGTATCGTATTTCTGGTGATTTAAGAACCAGATTGAACCCTTCATCCTTAGACTCCATTCTGCCTTCTATGAAGGTGTTTTCAGAAAGAAACAGATCTTTAAAAAACACTGCTGCTATCTTTGAATAAATATTAAACCTAAAATCTAAATATTGATTTTCGGCAATTTCGTGTGGGTCATAATTGGCATATATACTTCCTATGGAATTTTCAATAAGCTCCGGAATATCTTTAATTTTAAATTCCCCTTTAATTTCCCCCTCAACAATGTCTGGAGAATTTACAGTAATAGTGCGCTGTTTTCCCTTAAATTCCGAGACAATATCAAAATCCTCGAATCTGTATTCATCGTCCTGATTAGTATATGTGGTATTTTTAATTCTTATTCTTCCATCAGCGTTTTCATAGCTTGAACCGCTTGCGGAGATATTAACAAAACCCTTGAATTCCGATATCGTGTCTCGGGACACAAAATTTAATATTCTTAGGTTGGCATATTTGACATCCGCTTTAAAATCAAAGGTTCGTATTTCTTCCGATAAGTCTGCAAGCCCATTAAAGGTCAATTGAAAGTTAGGGTCATCTGCTGTTAGAATACCATTGAAAATCCTATTACCAAGAATTCCGGATACGGTAATATTTTTATACGTGTAATTATTGTAATCCAAACTGAAAACCTCGCCCGTTACTTCAGACTTTAACTCATCCATTGTAAAACCCTTACCATTTACGTCTAGATTTAGTGACACATTTTTTGCTAAGGAATCATTAATGACAGCTCCAATATTAAATTCATCAAAAACAACTTTACCTACATACTTGGCTTTGTCTATGTCATCAACATCCGTAATTTGTAGATTAGATTGCAAAAGGCCTATATCTGTTTCCACACTTATATCTGCATCGATGTCTTGTTGGGTAATTACTGTGGTTCCGTTGATTCTAAAATTACCTACTTTATCTAGCACGGTTGGGATTGAGCGTCCTAAAATTCCTGGTAGCAGAGCAACTAAATCTTTATAATTTGATGACAGTTTCTGAAAGCGCCCACTTAGAATGAAACTTTCTTGTTCGGTATTAAACAAATTTTTAAAATCTATAGCGCCAATGATTTCTGTATTCCTAGTGGTACTGATATTTAGATTAGAAGCCTTTAAATCGTTCAGAGTACCCGTTAAATCCATATTTAAACGAGCTGTTTGGTCTATGCCAAATTCATCAAAGAAAGCGTTTAATTCTGTTAGAGATAGTTTCGAATCCCTAAAGGAAGCCTCAATGTTTACCTTGTCTGTAAAATCCTTTAAATCCTCACGCTTATAATTAAACCTAAGATTACCTTTAAGTTCTGAGCCCTCAGTTGAGATGTTTAAGTTACCAAAGGTCATATGGTCTAAGGCATACTCAAAATCGGCCATCAGATTTTTTATGCGAACACCTCTACTATCTCTAAAGCTAAATTTGTTTATCCGAGAGGAAACATTAGGGCCATAAATCAAAAAATTCGTGGTATTTGCATTTATCTCGTTGAACACAAAAAGCTCAGGAGAGGTTTTGTTTTCGTCAATAAGGGCAAATCTCCCATTCTCAATGGTAATATCACTTGAAGAGAAAAGAAACTCACTTGGCCCATCCCTTGGATTATCATCGTCAAATTTGGCAACAAAATAATCTAGATTGGTGTCGGTTTCGCCTTTGTAGGTTTTTAGATTGAATTTTAGATTTTGAATATCTATGTCGCCAAAATTGAGTTTGGAGTTATATAAATTCTTAAAACTTATTATAGAAGTATTTAATTCGCCAATGGCAAACAAAGTGTCGTTTCTGTGGTCCCTTATGAGGACGTCTTTTAGCTCAACATCTCCGTTAAGCTGTAATCCAACCTTCCCAATATTGATATCCGTTTTAAATGCTTCATTAAGGCGCTTTGTAGCATATTTACCTAAGGCAGTTTGTACTGCAGGTATGCCTAAAATGAGAAAACAGATAATAAATATGAGCAGAATAATTCCTGCTATTTTGGTTATTATTTGTACTACTTTTTTGATAAAAAATGCCCCTTAGTTATGAATAAAATCTCACTACCTTTGTTTCTTATACGATTAAAGGCGCTACATAAGACTTTCTTTATCAAAATTAACAATTATTGTGCCTAATACTTACTATGAAAAAAGAAAATATTTATATTCTAGGGATAGAGTCTTCGTGCGATGACACTTCCGCTGCTGTGCTAAGCAATAATATCGTTTTGAGCAATGTGGTTGCCAACCAAGACATTCATGCTGAATATGGCGGTGTGGTACCCGAACTAGCTTCAAGGGCCCACCAGCAAAATATTGTACCAGTTGTTGATTTAGCATTAAAAAAAGCAGGTATCACTAAAGAGCAACTACACGCCATTGCATTTACTCGTGGCCCAGGTCTTATGGGATCCCTTTTAGTGGGTACATCTTTTGCAAAATCGCTTGCCTTTGGCCTGCAAATCCCACTCATAGATGTTAATCACATGCAAGCGCACATTCTCGCTCATTTTATAAAGGATACCAAACAAGAAATTCCACCGTTTCCATTTCTGGCACTCACCATTTCTGGTGGTCATACACAAATAGTAAAGGTTAGCAATTATTTTGACATGGTAGTTTTGGGTGAAACTATTGATGATGCTGTGGGCGAAGCCTATGATAAGAGTGGTAAAATTTTGGGGCTTGGTTACCCAGCTGGGCCTGAGATTGATAGGCGTGCAAAACTTGGCAATCCCAAAGCCTTTAAATTCACCAAACCAAAAGTGGCTGGATTAAACTTTAGCTTTTCGGGCTTAAAGACGGCTATCCTTTACTTCATTCAACGAGAAACCAAAGAAAATCCTGACTTTATTAAAGAAAATCTCAACGATATCTGCGCCTCTATACAATATACCATAATTGGTATTTTAATGGATAAGTTGAGATTAGCTGTAAAGCAAACAGGCATAAAACACATCGCTATAGGTGGTGGCGTCTCGGCGAATTCAGGAATCAGGGAAGCTTTAAAAGCTGGGGAGCACAAATTTGGATGGAAAACTTACATTCCAAAATTTGAATTTACTACCGATAATGCGGCCATGATAGGAATTGTAGGATATTTAAAGTACTTGGAACAGAAGTTTTCCGATTTTAATGTCATTGCAAGTGCACGATTAAAAATCTAACCTGTTAAAATAACTGTTAATAAGCCCTTGGCAATCATATTCAAATCACTAGAAAATTTATTTGTTTTGTAATTCACTATAAGACCATTTCAAAAATGAGTAAGATAGCCTTTTACTTTTTCCTAGTACCACTAATAAGTTTTGCACAAGTAAGTTTTGAAACGCAAATAGATTCTATTTCAACCGCAGAAGAAGCTGAGAATTTCATTAATTCATACAATAGCGGTAAGCTATATGTTTTTAATGATGAAAAGCATAAAACCAGACTTGCTAAGGATTTGTTTAAGTTATCCAAAGGCGGAAAGAAAGTAATTAGAACTGATTTTAAAACAACTGTTTATAAAATAATTGACAAGAGTAAAACCTTGCACAACAGAGTCCATTATATTTTGTTGGATGGCAATACCATGAGCCTACAGGATATTGAAGACAGGCGTAATGACATTGTTGCCAAATTTCAAAATGGATATGACTTCAAGACCCTTGCAAAGTACTATTCCATGGATATCAATGCTAATAAAGGAGGTGATTCTGGTTGGTTTGCAGAAGGTACAATGCCTATTCAATTTCAAACTGCCGTTGCGTCGCATCAGCTAAACGATATTTTTAAGCTTGACATTCCGGAGGACAAGGCCTATTATGTGATTTTAAAAACGCATGAAGCAAAAAATATTGATGAAATAACCGTTTTAAAATTTTCTGAAACAGCTCGCTAGTGCAATTATTTTACAGTCCAAATATTAGCATAAAAGATGAGCATTTTGCCTTCGATAAAGATGAAAGTAGACATATTTCCAAAGTCTTAAGAAAGCAACCTGGTGATGTGTTGCACATAACCAACGGCAAGGGCTATTTGTTCCTCACAGAGCTAATCGTTGCCAATCCTAAACATTGTGAGGTTAACATAAAGTCTTATGAATGCAAGCAGAAACGCCCTTTCAGCCTCCATATTGCCATTGCGCCTACCAAAATGAACGATCGTTATGAATGGTTTTTGGAAAAAGCAACAGAAATAGGTGTTGAAAACATAACACCTATCATTTGTGACCATAGCGAACGCAAGACTATTAAAGCGGAACGCTACGAAAAAATTTTACAGGCAGCTATGAAGCAATCCTTAAGTTGCTATCTTCCTGAGTTGCATCCTGTTCAAAGCTTTAATGAATTTATGCAGGAAAGCTTTGAAGGCCAAAAATTTATTGCCCATTGTGAAGACACAAAAAAAACAGCCTTCAAGTCCGCTATTCAACAACAGCAGGATTGCGTTATCCTTATTGGACCTGAAGGCGATTTTTCTGTTAAAGAAATTGAAACTGCCCTCAAACATAACTTTATTCCCGTAACTTTGGGAGAAACGCGTCTTAGGACTGAGACTGCAGGTATTGTAGCTTGTCATACCATAGCGTTAATTAATGAGTAGGATGAAACCCTTAATGATTATTCTCTTAAGCCTGTTTGCATTGAGCATGAATGCCCAGGAAGTTGCCGTTTTAAAATATAAAGGTGGTGGCGATTGGTACTCTAACCCAACAGCTTTGCCCAATTTGGTAAAGTATTGTAATGACAATATAGACACTAATATAAATGAAGCTATTGCTACCGTTGAAGTTGGAAGCGTTGATATTTTTCAATACCCATTTCTACATATGACAGGTCACGGCAATGTTTTTTTTGATGTCGATGATGCCGAAAATCTTAGAAATTATCTGCTTTCAGGAGGATTCCTTCACATAGATGATAATTATGGTATGGAACCTTTTATAACAAAGGAGCTTAAAAAGGTGTTTCCAAATAAGGATTTAATTGAAATTCCAAAATCCCATCCCATTTTCTCAGCAGCTTTCGATTTTCCGAATGGACTACCAAAAATCCACGAGCACGATGGAAAAGCACCTAAAGCCTTAGGTATTTTTGAAGACAACCGACTCATACTTTTATTTACTTTTGAAAGTGATCTCGGTGATGGCTGGGAAGATGCCGAGGTCCATAATGACCCAGAAGATGTTAGAGAGAAGGCACTGAAAATGGGAGCCAATATAGTTAAGTACGTGTTTTTGAATTAGACCAGTACCTTTCCAATGAAACTTATAAGTTTACCGATACATAAAATAGCTTCATAACGTCGCATAGTGCAACTCACCCATTACAATTCCAAATTTAAGCCCAAACAATTTCCTGTAGTATTGGTCTGTGATAACATAAGAAATTCAGCTAATATTGGGAGTTTGTTTAGAACAGCAGATGCTTTTGGCATTGAAAAACTGATATTTTGCGGCGATGATATAACCTTGGGAAAAAAAATGAAAAAAACATCACGGTCTACTGAAAAATATGTGGCATACGAAGTTGAACCCAGCATTGAAAAAGTTTTGCACCAGCTGCGAGAATCATACCGTTTAATTGCTCTGGAAATTACCACCGAGAGTTCACCGCTCAGCACTTATAAGATACAATATAAAGAACCTATGGCCTTAATTATAGGAAATGAAAACTTTGGTCTTTCCAAAACTGTTTTAGACCAATGCCATGATGTTTTACATATAGAAATGTATGGCCAAAATAGCAGTATGAATGTGGTACAGGCCACTTCAATAGCGCTCTATGAGTTATGTAAGCAACTTAAGAATTAAATTTGCCTTGCTTAATTTATTTGAGCATCTTTGATTAAATCTTTCTTATGGACTCAAAAACCATTTCAAAGGGCATATTAAGAGCTGTTGGCGTCCTAGTTGCTATTGTGGTATTGCTTTATTTCTTATACCAAATACAATCTGTAATTGTATATGTTTTGGTTGCTGGTGTTATTTCATTGATTGGCAGGCCAATAGTTTTTTTCTTAAGAAAACGATTGAAGTTCAATAATACAATAGCCGTAATAGTTACTATGGTTTTGTTTGTAGGTATTTTTATTGGTCTTATTGGACTGTTTATACCATTAATTGCTGAACAGGGTCGCAATTTAGCCTTGCTGGACATTGAACAACTACAAGAAAACATACAAAATCTCTATAACCAGATTGTACTCTATTTTGAATTTAGTCATTTCGATGTAGAACAATCCATAAAGGATTCTGGGCTCTTATCTAAGTTGGATTTTGCCTATATACCAGAATTCTTGAACAATCTTGTGAGTGGTCTTGGTAGTTTCAGTATTGGACTCTTTTCTGTTTTATTTATTTCGTTCTTTTTTTTAAAAGACAGTCATCTATTTGAAAATGGGTTCTTAACCTTTGTACCTAGCGATAAAGAAACCAAAACACAACGCTCGTTTAAGTCTATAAAAGATTTGTTGTCAAGGTATTTTGTGGGACTTATTTTTCAAATTTTAATATTGTTTGTGATTTATACAATAGTCCTTCTCATTTTTGGGATAGACAACGCTGTTGTTATTGCATTTTTGTGTGCGCTTTTAAACTTAGTTCCTTACGTGGGTCCTCTTATCAGCGGTTTTTTAATGCTCTTGCTTACAATGTCCAGTAACTTAGGTGAAAGCTTTAGTGATGTCATTTTACCGAAAACTATTTACGTTATGATTGGCTTTATATTTGCCCAATTGGTAGATAATTTCTTTAGTCAGCCCTTTATTTTTTCTAAAAGCGTAAAATCACACCCTTTAGAAATCTTTCTTGTCATAATCATTGCTGGAATTTTGTTCGGTATTGTTGGCATGATAGTGGCCGTGCCTGCCTACACAGCACTAAAAGTGGTTTTAAAAGAGTTTCTTTCAGAGTATAATGTTGTTCAAAAGTTGACCAAAAATCTGTGACACAACATCTTTTGGAATTTATTACTCTCAAAACCCATTTAAGCGTTGAACACAACTCTTTTGCATAAGGACATTCAAGATTTTATCATTAAAAATCTTCAGACCGACACCACTAAATTATTGCTAAAGGGTATTGACTATAAAGGCGCTACACCTAAAGAAATCATTGAGCAGATTGAAACTAAAAATAGATGCAAAACCAAATTACCACAATGGTACACCGCCAAAAATATTTATTATCCAAATAAATTAAACATTGAACAAACATCTTCAGAAACTACAGCCCAGTACAAAGCCAATTTAATTTCTGGGGATAACCTTATTGATGTTACTGGCGGCTTAGGTGTAGATACTTATTATTTTTCCAAAAATTTTAATTCCGTTATTCATTGTGAAATTAATGGAGAGCTCTCACAAATAGCTGAGCATAATTTTAAAGCACTGAAATCATCAAACATTACCTGTTTAAATGAAGATGGAATTGAAGCCTTAAAACGTCTCGATAAACCATTTGATTTAATCTATGTCGATCCGTCGCGACGTGATGGGAACAAAAGTAAGGTCTTCCTACTTTCAGCCTGCACACCCAATGTTAAAACACTTCAAAATTTATTTTTAAAATATGCAAAGCATGTGATGATTAAAACATCACCACTATTAGACATCACAGCAACAAAAAATGAGTTAAAACATATAAAAGAACTTCATGTTGTAGCTGTAAATAATGAAGTTAAAGAACTCCTTTGGATTTTAGAACAAAATTATGAAGGAGACCTAAAGATAAAAACTATAAATATCACTAAAAACGGAATCCAAGATTTTGAATTTAACTTTGAGGATGAACCCAGAGCGACAGTAGACTATGCTACACCTCTCAACTATTTGTACGAACCGAATTCAGCCATTTTAAAAGCTGGTGCATTCAATTATATCTGTTCTTCCCTAAATATTCAAAAACTTCATAAACATTCACATTTGTATACGTCTAATGAGCTGATTGATTTTCCTGGAAGACGTTTCAAAGTGGAAACAGTAATTCCCTTTAATAAAAAATTATTTGCTAAAGAAAAGATTCAAAAAGCTAATGTTAGCACCAGGAATTTTCCCTTATCAGTCGGAGATATTCGAAAAAAACTTAAAATAAAGGACGGTGGACCTACTTATTTATTTTTCACAACTATTACAACAGGTGAAAAAGTAATAATTATTGCCGTTAAAGCATAGTTGGTACGTAGGAAACAATTTGATTATTACTATCAATTTCTATATCAAAAGCCATACACTGGTCCATTTGGATTAACACCTTATCGTCAGGGATACTTCCATCTAACGCTTCAATACTAAACACATACTCTTCAGCTGAAAAGCTTGCCCAAGAAGTAGTTGTATTTGAAGGAATATTAGGAATATTTACAACGACTATCCCATCAGAATTTCTAACAACTTTCAAACTAAAGGTCGTTGTTCCATTATTTACAACCCTAGTAATTGGATCATCATCTATACACATGCTATCCTGCTGAGGTTCAAAATTACCATCGACATCAAAACTCTCTGAAATTTCTGCAGTACAGGATTTCAAAACTAAAGCAATAACAAGAAAGGGAATAAACTTAAGTAGATTCTTCATTGGTTAAGGTTTTAAATCAGCTTTAACTGATATGATCAATTTGGGATGGTAAACATACTAAACAAAATTTATATATCGATAAAAAGTATGATATATTCGATGAAATGCAATAAATATAATAAAATTCTGTTTTTTACATGCTATCTGTAAACCTCTAAACTGTTTAACATTAGCATCGTCATTGGTCAGAGAACTTAGTAGATACGCGCCTTTTTTCTCATAAGGCGGCTAAGTACAATATGATTCAACTAAATGCTACAAAAAGAAAAAATGAATATGCCTTTTGGTCCCAAAAAATCAAATTACCACTAAACTAATTACTGCTTTATTTGATTCTCCCAACCACCACCGAGCGCTCTATATAGATTAACATAAGCATCTAACAAAAGTCGTCGCGTTTCGGTATAATTTAATTCAGATTCAAAGGCCTGACGTTGGGATTCTAGATATTCCAAATAACTTGTTACGCCCTTATCATAGCGTTCGCCAGATAAAAATTGGGCATTTAAGGAAGCTTCCAACCGATCTTGCCGCGCTTTAAGTTCTTCCTTAAGCGTTGTTATTTCAACCAAGGCATCTTCAACCGATCTAAAGGCGTCTAAAACGGTTCGCTCATAGGCTAAAAGCGCTTGTCTTGTTTTACTTTCTTCTATATTGACCTGTCGCTGTAATCGTCCAAAATTGAAAATGGGTCCAAGTATAGAACCACCTACATTCCAAGCTAACGGTCCGTCTGTTAGGGTAGAAAGGTCATTAGACGCAAATCCCATTAAACCCGTTAAACTAATATTAGGTAACATATTTCCTTTTGCCGCACCTGTTATAGCATTTTGTGCTATAAGATTTTGTTCGGCAGCAGCCACATCTGGTCGTCTTAACAGCAAATCGCTAGGTAGCCCTTCTGGAATTTCAATTGTATTATCTATGTCTAACAATTGAGTTTCAGTTACAATTCTTCCAGGATTGGCTCCGGTTAATAAACTTATGCGATGCTCTGTTTGAGCAATCAAACGTTTCCAAACGGGAACAGCTTCTGCGGCAACAGCACGTTTAATTTGAGCTTGATTGACATCTATTTCTGCAACAATGCCTTTATCAAAACGCTGTTGTATAATATTTAGCACACTATCCCTTATGGCAAGATTACGTTCTGAAATTTCCAAACGGCTTTTGTAATCCAACAATAAAAAATAATTAGAGGCAACAGATGTTATTAAGCTTAATTTCGTGGCTCTAAACGCTTCTTCACTTTGTAAAAGTCTTGCTCTTGCCGCTTCGTTAAGACGTCTAAATTTCCCCCAAAAATCAATTTCCCAGTTGGCCAAAGCTGTTGCAGAAAACGTATTCTGCTCTCCGGGAAGCAAAAATCCCTGAAAATTACCACGACTTGCTCGGCCCTCTACACTAACACTAGGTAACATTGCCGCACGCTGGACTATGAGACCATCCTGTGCTTGTAAAATGGTTTCTGCTGCAATATTTAAATCTTGATTGTATTGAAGGGATTTCTGTATGAGTGTATCTAAAATAGGATCTTTAAAATAACCGAAGAAATCAAGATCAGCTATACTATCGCTGCTTAAATCTTTGGTGTTGATTTCAATGGTTTTAGGCAGGCTGTCTTCCTTAGCAAAATAAAAACGGTCCGGTACACTTATGTCTGCTCCTTTGTAATTTTTACCAACCTTGCAGCTTACGGCGGATACAAAGACGATAAGAACTAAAACAATTCTACTGTACATACTTAATCGTTTTTAATGGTATTTGTTCTATTTTTTTCGTAACCAGCCCATTTGCCAATAAGTACAAATAGCATAGGATACATTAACACACCAAGCGCTGTGGCCACGCTCATACCTCCTAATAATGCTACTCCCATTACTTTACGTGCCTCGGCACCAGCGCCACTTGCCAAAATAAGTGGTAAAACCCCAAGAATAAATGCGAAGGACGTCATAAGAATAGGCCTAAAACGTAGTTTGGCTGCTGCTACTGCAGCATCGAAAAGACTAAGACCTTCGTCAAATTTAAGTTTAGCAAATTCTACAATAAGAATTGCGTTTTTAGCTGCCATCGCAATAAGCATAACCAGCGAAATCTGAGCGAAAATATTAGTCAAATAACTTTCACTAAACAATCTAGCTAAATACAAGGACCCAAAAGCTCCCATTAAAGCGAATGGTGTTCCTAGTAATATAGCCATAGGCATACTCCAGCTTTCATATTGAGCCGCAAGGATGAGAAACACGAATAGCAGGGAGAAAGCAAATATTACACCTAATTGGCCAGAAGACTTCTTCTCTTGATAGCTCATACCATTCCAACTATAGGTCATATCAGCCGGAAGCACTTCATTTGCTACTTCTTCTAGAGCGTCCAAGGCTTCAGCCGAACTGTATCCTGAGGCTGGTGCTCCCGTAACCTCAGCGGCACGATATAAATTAAATCGCACCGTATAATCAGGACCTGCATCTGGCACCACATCTACAAAAGTGGATAAAGGCACAGACACACCTTCTTTATTTTGTACAAAAAACAGTTCTAGTCCTTTTTCGTTTTGGCGATATTCTGGCTCCGCTTGTACATAAGCTTTGTAAAGCCTACCATATTTGGTAAAATCATTCACATAAGTACCACCTAGAAAAGCAGCAAATGTATTGTATACATCGCTTAAAGCGACATTGGCCTGTAATATCTTGTCACGGTTTAATACCATACGACGCTGTGGTACACTGGCCTGAAAGGTCGTAAAGGCAGAAGCAATTTCTGGTCGTTTTTGAGCTTCGGCAATAAAATTATAAGTCTGCTCAGCCAAATATTGTGATGATTGGCCACTTTTATCCTGAATCATAATGCTAAAACCAGAACCATTACCTAATCCAGGAATGGCTGGTGGCCCAAAAGCAAATGCCTGTGCCTCTAGAATACCCATGTAAAGAACACCATTAGTTTTTGCAATGACTTCATTGGCGGTTGCTGTCCTATTATCCCAGTTTTTTAGCTTCACAAACAAAAATGCATTATTGGGAATCATAGCTCCAGAAAGTAAACTGTATCCTGAAATGGCAGTCGTATACTCTATATTGTCATCACTTAAGAGCAATTGCTCTATTTTTTTAACTACGGCATCGGTGCGCTGTAAAGAGGCCGCATTAGGTAGTTGGATATTAACAAAGAAGTATCCTTGGTCCTCTTCCGGTAAAAAGCCACCTGGGACCATTTTCCCAAACACGCCGGCAATAACTACCGTAATAAGTAAATAGATAACACCTCGACTTAATTTTCTAGCTACACCTGCTGTAGCCTTACCATAGGATTCCGTACCACTATCAAACATAGCGTTGAACTTCTTAAAGAAGCTACCTAATAAACCTTTAGTTTCTGTGGGCTTCTTCATAAGAATAGAGCACAAAGCTGGACTCAAACTCAAGGCGTTTATTGATGAAAAAATTACAGATACTGCTATGGTAATCGCAAATTGCTGATAGAGTTTCCCAGTAATTCCGGCCATAGCAGCTACAGGGATAAATACGGCAATCATCACCAAGGTAGTAGCTATAATGGGACCTGTTACTTCACGCATGGCTGCAGAAGTAGCTGCTTTTGGCGACATTCCCTTTTCGATATTCACCTGCACGGCTTCTACCACGACAATAGCATCATCAACCACAATACCAATGGCTAAAACCAAACCAAGAAGCGACATGGAATTCACAGTAAAATCCAGAATGGGAAAAAACATAAAGGCGGCCACCAAAGATACTGGAATTGCCAATGTTGGGATTAAGGTTGCTCTAAAGTCTTGAATAAAGATGTACACGACTAAGATTACCAATACAAGGGCAATGATGAGCGTTTCAATAATTTCGTCTATTCCTGCTATAATAGGCTCTGTAGCATCTAGGGACACTTCGTATTTTAAATCTTCAGGAAAGGATTGTGCCATTTCATCCATGGCAGCTCTAACCTCATCAGCTAAGGCCACAGCATTAGTACCAGGTGATTGATAAATAGCTATAGCAGCAGCATCTTTTCCATTAGTTCGCGATAATGAATTGTAATTTTCTGCACCAAGTCTTATCTCGGCAATATCTTTGAGCTTTAACTGGCTACCATCAGCTTGGGTTCTTATAACAATGTCTTCAAACTCTTTTTCATTGACCAACTGTTCTGGCAGTCTTACGGTATAGGTGAATTCTGTACCAGGAGGTGCAGGCTCTGCTCCAAACTTACCTCCAGGAGCCACCACATTTTGCTGACGTATGGCATTAACAATTTCTGGAACGGTAATACCTAGTTTCGCCAGACGGTCTGGTTTTATCCAAATACGCATCGAATAATCGCTAGCCCCAAAAACCTGTACGCGACCAACACCTTTAATCCTGGCTAATTGATCTTGTATGTTGATTATGGAATAATTCCCTAGAAAATCACTGTCGTAAGTGGCATTTGGAGAAGAAATGGAAAGTAACATTAAGATACTGGACATCGACTTCTGAGTCTTAACCCCAAGTCGCTTCACTTCTTCTGGCAGTTTAGGAGTGGCCGTAGCTACACGCGTCTGTGTAAAAACAGTGTTCATGTCCGGATCAGTACCTAAATCAAAAGTAATTTGCAACGTCATACTGCCATCATTGGCATTGGTAGACTTCATATACAGCATGTTTTCTACACCATTAATCTGTTGCTCTAATGGTGTTGCCACAGAACGCTCTACTGTAGTGGAATTAGCGCCAGAAAACACTGTACTCACCTGAACATTTGGAGGTGTAATATCAGGGTACTGTTCTACCGCTAAACCTAAAATAGATACGCCTCCGATAATGACCATGAAAATGGCAATTACAATGGCAACGATAGGCCTTCTAACAAAAAAAATATCTTGTTGTTGATCTTTCATAATTACTGAGCTTTAACTTGCGACTTAAAATCAACAACTTCAGCATCAACCTGAGCACCATTTCTGGCCCTTTGCAGACCTTCAAAGATTACTTTATCGTTTTTCGAAAGCCCTTCTTTTACAATGAAATAATCCATGTAAGGCTCACCTAGAATTACATTAACACGCTCTGCTTTTCCTTCGTTATTAATACGCATCACGTTAAATACACCTTGGATTTCACTCACACAGCGTTGTGGCACCAACAGCGCATCAGCTATGGTATTGACTTCTGCCCTTACTCTTGCAAATTGTCCTGGACGAACAATTCTGTCTGGATTAGGGAATATGGATTGAATTAATAAAGTCCCGGTAACGGCATCGACTTCCCTATTAATAAATTTCACCTTTCCTTTATGAGGAAAAACGCTGCCATCAGACAATACGAGCTGTAATTCGTTATTTAAATCAGAAGTACTTTTGCTCCTTTTTGTCCAAGCAAGATAGTCTCCTTCGGTGATAAAAAATTCTACTCTTAAGGAATCTATGGTAGACACGGTATTTAGAATAACAGGATTTGGGGAGCGGCCCACAAATTCGCCAACCTGAGCTTGTGTTTTCCCTATAACGCCATCTACAGGTGCCTCAATGCTGGAGTACCCTAAATTGATTTGAGCAAGTCGCAGTTGTGCTTTGGCAGCTTCAACCACCTGCTCAGTTCCTTCTTTTTGGGCCACTGCAGCATCCAAATCACGCTGACTTACAGCATTTATTTCAGCAAGAGGTTCAATTCGGTTAAAGTCACTTATAGCCTTGTCCCTATTAATTTCTGCTCGCGCTAGCTCGCTTTGTGCTGCATTAAGTGCTTCCTTTAATGGATTTGGATCTACAACATAAAGCAAATCCCCTTGAGAAACGAAATTACCTTCCTGAAAATACATGCCCTCGAGATAGCCTTCAACTCGCGTTCTAATAGGAATATCTTTGTAGCCATATACTTGTCCCACAAAATCTTTATAAACGCTAACTTCTTGTGTTTTGAGTTCTACCACTTGTACTTTTGGCACCATGGCAGCAGATTGAGTTGGCTTATCCTTGCAACCCGTTAGACTTGTTAGGATAATAAATAATAGCAGTAGTTGTCGCATTACAATGAATATTTGCTCAAAAATAGTCAGTGGCAGGACGAATTCAAAAAATATTGTTAAGATTGTTTATGAAATGTTAAAACTTCACTATAGATGACTCTGTGAAGATGTACTGCTGGCCATTTTCGAGATTGTAATTTGTATTTAATCCGGTAAAACGACTAAAAGCAGGTAAAATAAGCTGCTGTTCTGTGATAAGGTAGCATGGTAATTTCAACTTTTGCTTCCCTTTACCTTTTATGACAACACCTGGATGGATATGACCAGAAATGGTAAATTCATCCAAAGCATTACCCTTCGGCTCATGTACAAAATTAAATGGTTCAATTAACAACTGAGGTTCTACGATTATTCCAAGTTGGTTCATTAACCGATTTGATTGTCGATCGTGATTTCCTTTTATTAAAACTATGTGTAGATTTTCGAAATGGGTTAACCACGATTCAAAAGTTCTTATATTGGAATTATTCTCAGCGTGAAATAAATCACCAACAATAATGAGTTGCTGTACTTTAAAATGACGTATTAACTGCTTTAAACGTTCCAAATCTTTTTGAAGAATGTCGTCAGGCACTGGTATGCCGTGTTTACGAAAATGCGCCGTTTTTCCAATATGAAGGTCCGACAGGATTAAAGCCTTTTCGGCGTGCCAATAGACGGCTCGTTGGTTGGTCAAGGTTAAGCTTTCATTAGCTATGGTAATATGTTCAGTGACTATATTCAATTAATCAATCTTAAAAGCTTGTTCTTTAATGCGCTGAATGCGTTTGTCTAAGTTCTCATTACTCATGGTACCTCGTAGGCTATCCACTTTTAATGGAAAACTCAATGGTGTGAACGACTTGGCTTGTTTAACGATTATTTTGCTTTTGGCAATACGTTCAAAAGCTTGCTGCAAACGAGCCTCTTCTAACTGCTGATTGAACACTTCGGTATACGCCTGACGAAGCAATAGATTATCAGGCTCGTAGTCTTCCAAAACTCTAAAAATCAATCCAGATGACGATTGTAAGCTTTTGTTATTTTTTCGTGTTCCTGGCTGCGATTGCACTACAAGTCCAGCAATAACCGCAATATCCCTGAATTTTCTTGAGGCCATTTCTGAAGCATTAATACTGGCAATCACGTCCTCCATCAAATTTTCCTTACTTAATAGGTTATCAATCGTTACATCATCCACAGGGATAGGCTGGTCACTTAACAATTCGAAACCATAGTCGTTCATCGCAATGGTAAATGTAATCGGTTTGATTTTACTGATTCGATAGGCAATTAATGCCGAAAACACTTCATGCACCAAACGGCCTTCAAACGGATACATAAATAAATGATGTCCGTCCCTGGTCTCTATTAATTCCACTAAAAATTCATCAGCTTTTGGGATATGGGAATGCTCATGTTGCCGACTTACCAAAGGGTTTAAAAATCGTAATTCTTTTTCCAATCGGCTTGGTTCTAAAGCATGTGATAATTGTAATCTTAAAAAATGACTTAAGTGCGAGGTTAAAGGCAGTCGACCACCGAGCCAACTTGGCGACACAGCTTTTTTAGCCTTACTCTTTCTCACAAGCGCAGTCATATCCTTAATCTGCACCAATTCTAAAATTCGACCTGCTAGAATAAAGCTGTCTCCAGGTTTTAATTTCGAAATAAAAAATTCCTCAATCATCCCAATATATCCACCAGAGATAAACTTAACCATCATATGGGCTTCGCTCACAATAGCACCAATATTCATGCGGTGCAACATACTTATGCGCCTACTTTTTACTTTGTACTTTCCATCGTCATCCAAAATTACCTTATGAAATTCTTCATAAGATTTAAGGGTCTGACCACCTTGGGTAATAAATTGAAGACACCACAACCAATCGTCTTTAGTAATGTATTGAAACGCATGGACTTGCTGGATTTGCTGAAATAATCGCTCAGCATCAAACCCTTCACCAACTGCCAAGGTGACCATGAATTGCACCAGCACATCAAAGGTTAACACCATAGGATCGCGCGCTTCCACCTGCTTATTTTTAATCGCTTCTTTTAAGGCTGAAACTTCTACTAATTCTAAGGAATGTGTCGGTACAAAATAAATTTTAGAGCGTTCAAACGGTGAATGACCACTTCGTCCTGCACGCTGCATAAACCGAGCTATACCTTTTACCGAACCAATTTGAATCACACAATCTACAGGTTTAAAATCGACACCCAAATCCAATGATGAGGTACAAACGACGGCTTTTAAGTAACCAGAAGCAATATTATCCTCAATCCAATTTCGTAGTTTTTTATCTATAGACCCATGATGAATGGCCAATAGGCCTGCCAAATCGGGTTGAGCGTTTAAAAGCACCTGATACCATAATTCAGCTTGACCTCTGGTATTGGTAAAGATTAAAGTCGTGGTATGCGCTGCTATGATGGGTAGGATTTTATCAGCCATCTTAGCACCTAAATGACCAGCCCAAGGCAATACTTCAATCTCATCTGGTAAAACCGAAATAATATCTAATTTCTTTTTATGCTTCGCGGTAACCTGGGTAACTTTTAAATCGGGATAAGGCAACAAGACCTGTTTGGCTTCGTCTAGATTTCCAATTGTGGCCGTTATGCCCCAAATGCGCAGTTTTGGTGCATACTGTCTCAACTGAGATAGTGCTAATTCAGTAAGCACGCCACGTTTATTTCCTAGAAGTTCGTGCCATTCATCAATAGCCACGCATCTAACGCCTTTAAACCATTTGGAATTTTTCTTTTGGGAAAACAACAAATGCATGGTTTCTGGTGTGGTGAGCAATACATCTGGCATTAGACGTTCTTGTTTACGCCTTACCGCTGTAGGTGTATCACCATTTCTCACCTGTACCGACCAATCCAAACCTATGTCCTCAACAGCCTCGGTCATGGCTTTGGCCAAATCTTTAGCTAAAGAGCGCAACGGACTAATCCAGAGTAATTTTAATCCTTTGCCGTAGTTCTCTGGATGATTAAGATAATCAATGACTACTGCTAAAAACACCGAAAAGGTTTTACCATAACCCGTTGGCGCCACTACCATACCAGAATATCCATTAGCATAGCGCTGCCAGGTTTGCTCCTGAAAGGTAAAAGGTGCCTGACCCCTTTCTGCCATCCAGTTCTTTATGATACGAAGGCCATCGCTGTCTTTAAATGAACTCAAGGTGCTGTAATTAATTGTTTTACGGATTCAATAGTATCAATATCGTCTACAGGTTTATCCTTTCGCCAACGAGCAATTCGCGGAAAGCGCAAGGCTACACCAGATTTATGACGGTTGCTCAAGGCAATGCCTTCAAAAGCAATCTCGAAAACCAATTCAGGTTTTACGGTTCTCACTGGTCCAAATTTCTCAATTGCATTTTGATTGACCCAGCGTGATATTTCGGTAATTTCTTTGTCTGTAAGTCCAGAATAGGCTTTCGCTACTGTTACCAGTCCATCATCCTTTTTAACCGCAAACGTATAATCTGTATATTTTGAACTACGTCTACCACTACCCTTTTGTGCATAAATCATAACCGCATCAATCGTTAATGGGTCTACTTTCCATTTCCACCAATCTCCTTTTTTGCGACCCGTATGGTAGGGTGATTTTTTTTGCTTCAACATTAAACCTTCACTATTGATGGCTCTACTATTATCGCGAATAGCATGAAGTTCTTCCCATACCTTAAAATTCACAATAAAAGATAGTTGAAGTATTTTAGGTAAAGTGACACTTTCAAATATAGTTTCTAAATTTTGACGTCGTTTTTCAAAAGAAATGGCCCTAATATCATCACCATTCAACTCTAAAATATCGTAAGCCTTGAAGCCTACAGGTACGTCTTGCAATAATTTTTTGGTGACATGTTTTCGGTTTAGACGTTTCTGTAAATCGTTAAATAGTAATACATCGTTATCCTTCATGGCTAGAATTTCACCATCAATCACAAAATCATCCTGAAAATTGGATATGGCCTCTACCAATTCTGGAAATTGTTTGGTTACCAACTCTTCACCTCTAGACCAAATATAAATTTCGTTATTCCGCTTTACAATCTGTCCTCTTATCCCATCCCATTTTTGCTCTACCATCCAATCTTCTGGCGGACCCAATTCTTCTAAATCCTTTTCCAAAGCATAGGCCAAACAAAACGGATAAGGTTTAGAGTTGTCATAATTAATATGACTGCCATTTATAAGTGCTTCAAAGGACATCGTCTCAACCTCCCAATGACCAATTATGCTATGCATCAGTTGGTTAGCATCAATTCCCGTAAGTTTAGCCAAAGCATTGACCAATGTTTTTTTGGATACACCAATTCTAAAACTGCCACCAATGAGTTTATTAAAAATAAGCCGTTCTTGTTGGTCCAAACCTGTCCAAGCCTCTAAAACAAAAGCTTTTTTCGCTTCATCGGATTTTGATTTTAAGGCCTTAAGTTCCACCATCCATTCGTTAAGGCTTAAATCCAAATGATGGGTAGGTTTGGGCAACAATAAGGCCAGGGTTTCCCCTAAGTCGCCAACGGTACTATAGCTTTCTAAAAAGAGCCATTCTGGAATGTCGGTTAATTCCATGCACCATTCTTTCATTAAAGTAGTTTTTACGGGTCGTTTTGGTCGTTTTCCTGTAAATAAAGCAATAAGCCATAACTTATCCTTATCTGGTGCTGTACTGAAGTAATGGACCAAAGCATCAATCTTAGCATTGGTTTTATTAGTGATTTCTATGGCACTGATGAGTTCTGAAAACTGCTTCATTTGGATTCAAGTTTTTCAGTTTCTGATTCAGCCTCTGCGAGCGCTTCATCACCATATTCGGTTTTCAATTCCTTGGCTTGGATACCAATTTCATTTAAATATTTTGAAAATACCGCTTGAGAACCGTGGGTAACATAAACCTGTTCAGCTTCTGTAGCTTTCACGGCCGAGATAAGGCCATTCCAATCCGCATGGTCACTGACCACAAAACCAGCGTCTACAGCTTGCCAGCGTCGATTACCTCGAATTTGCATCCAGCCAGAACACAAGGCTTTAGCGGCGTTAGGAACACGCTTTAGCATCCGAGAACCCAACAAGGCAGGAGGTGCTATGATAATTTTATTCTCAAGTGTTTTCTTGTCCAAGTCTGCCGACCATAATTTAGTCTTTGGCAATTGGATTCCTGAATTAGTAATGGCTTCGTTTAAATTGTGAATAGCACGATGCACAAAAATTTCATCACAACCGTCCAACAAAGACATCAAACGCTGTGCTTTTCCTAAAGAATAGCCGAAAAAAACCGATGTTCTATTGTTAGCTTTATTCGACGTTACCCAAGAATGTAACTGCTCCCTAAGTGTATCTTCACTTTGCCAATTGTAAATAGGTAATCCAAAAGTACTTTCGGTAATGAAGGTTTGACATGTAACTGGCTCGAACGGTGTGGTGATAAAATCGGGTTGTGTTTTGTAATCGCCCGAAAACACCACAACATAGCCTTTATATTCCAAACGAATCTGTGCCGAACCAATAACATGACCAGCAGGATGAAAACTTACTTTTACACCGTTTATTGATAACGTTTTGTGGTAAGGGATGCTTTCCACTTTAATATCTGCTCCCAAGCGGTGCTGTAAAATCGCTTTGGAATCTTCGGTACATAAGTAACGTTTCATGCCCCAACGCGCGTGATCAGCGTGGCCATGGGATATTATTGCAGAATCCACCGGATACCAAGGGTCGAGATAAAATTTCCCTTGAGGACAATAAATACCCTTTTTTGTGAATTTAATAAGCTGAGATTCCTTAGACATAGCGAAACGAAACTATTGAAAAAGGCTGTTATTCGTTGGTAAGGGATTGTTAAATTTTGGAATACCAAATCTATAAATCCAACTTCACCAAACCATTTGATCAATTCAAAACTTCTATTTAATTTTTTTAAACGTCGAAGCCGGCATAAGATGGAAAATAAAACTTGATTTCAAGAATCCAACAAAACCCTCATTGCAACTAAAGCTTTGCTTTATTAAAAACAAAAGCTCTAATTTTCTCATGAAAGTAAACTTTCAACGAAAACCAAAGCTTGTATTTAGTCGGGATGACTGGATTTGAACCAGCGACCCCTAGCACCCCATGCTAGTACGCTACCAGGCTGCGCTACATCCCGTTAATGACTGGCAAAAATAAAGCTTTTTTTAGATAAAACTGAAATCAAAAATTAATTGTTCTTTCTAAAAAACACTTTGATGTACCTCTAATCAACAGCAATAAAATTCTCACCATTAGGTCCGTTGTTAGGAATTAAAACAGGTTTTAAGGCTCCTGGAAGTACTGCCTCTACAGGATTATCTGCATATTCGCCTCCTAAATCGGTACGAAGCCATGTAGGGTCTAAGGTATTGATGCGTACTGCTGTTGTCGCTACTTTTACAGCCATATCCTTGGTTAATTTGATTACGGCAGATTTTGAAACGCTGTAGGGCAATAACTCTGGTTGCCCATTTATACCAGAAGTTAAATTAACCACTCGGCCAAATCCACGGTTTATCATTAAGGGCATGAAGGCTGCACATAATTTGTAAACTGCGTAGACATTAACAGTCATACTCAGGTTCCAATCTGCAAAGGTATGGCTCCAGTAGTCTTCCCTGTAGGGCGTCATCACAGCAGCATTATTATATAAAATATCTACTGGAATATCTAATTCCGTAACCTGACTTATAATACTATCAATATCGTTTGGGTGTGATAGATCACCGTACACACTATACGTTCTAACATTATATGCTTCTAATCGTTTAAGTGTTTCGGTACAATTCTCTTTCTTACGACCATGAACAATTATATTGCAGCCTAACTGGGCTAAACCAAGAGCTATTTGTTGGCCTATACCACGGCTAGAGCCCGTTATAAAAGCGTTTTTATGATTTATGTCAATCATTAGATTTCAATGAGTTTAAAATTAAAACTTGTATCGAAACTATTTTTCAATCTTTGCGGCAAAATCGGCAAACACTTCCTTATGACGTTCTAAGTTTAAATTAGGCGATACCGAAACGCGGGCAATGTAATCCTTATCTGCCTCTTTAGTGGTTCCTTGTGTTGACGTTGCCGGAATGGTCCAATAACAACCGTTTAATTGCCCATAACTGACGCAAAATTTACTTTCCTCAGGTATTTCCGTAATCATCTTAGTGATCAGCTTTTTATTGAGCTTTCGTTTATACATTTCGCGTGCTTCCATGGTCTCCCCTTTTGTTGGAAGATCTAATGAAAAAACCGATGGCATAAAACCTTCTTTTGCTAATTCCTCTGACACAAAATTAATTTTGGCGCTTGGCAGTGTTTTTTCGATATATCTCACGAATTCCAAGGTGTTTTTATAGGCCTTTTCAATTCTTTTAACCATTGACGGCAATTGTTCGGCAAGAATTTTAACCTGTAAATCTGTCGCCTCATTATCGCAAATAAAAAGATGAGCCTGTATTTTATCCAGTAATGATTTCGCCTTAGAATTAGCCACGCAATATCCAGCAGTGCATTTACCACCACTAGGAAACTTAGAGCCACTGACATATGAAATGGTTCTCACAGAAGAGAGGATGCTATCATCTGCACAGAACTGTACATTAGGACAAAATGTTTGATCTAGGATAAAAATAGGGTCTATGGCTAAGGTTCCCTTTTTAGTTTTACGCTGTTTAACTAAAGCGTTCCTTAGCTCTTCTAAATCTGGCACCTCTACCCTAGGATTAGTGGGTATTTCTGCAATAATTAGTGGTATGGCATCTTCTGCAGCTACCTGATCGAGAATTTGGTTTGTGCTTTGGGCCATGTCATGGTCCCTATCTACCAGTAAATCTAAAATCTCAACGTTTTCTTTAGTGGCAGCAACACGTCTTGCTTGGTCATTGGTACCACCATAACAATTAGGCGGTACAATAATTTTAATAGCCTTATTGGGATATTTTTCCATAGCGTCATCAATTAATCCCATCATAATGGCATACTGTACTGACAAGCCTGAAGAGCCCAAAAGTACCTTAGAAGAGGTTCGGGTAATATTATTAACTTTAGCCACAACCTTAGCCTTATACGCTTCGTTATCTCCATCATCAACCTTAACAGGTACATTGATTATTTGTTTTAAGGCCGTAAAGCAGTCGTGTGGAGTCATGGCAATGGTTTCCCGTCTGCGAACATGCTGTATATCCGCAATGTAGTTATCATTGTCACTACCCTGCGCCACTAGTACACTTCCTAATTCTGGATGGATAACTATATAAAAATCAATATTAGGATTGTAAGGTAATTTACTGAGGTTTTGTTGGTATGATATATAAACGGTACTCCCATCCAATTCTAGAACAGAATTTATGGTGTCAACATGGTTCAATTCAAAATCATAGCCGTAAACGTGCCTTAAAGTTTCCGTTTTAAGATTCAAAGGTAATTTTTCGTCATAAACTATATGTGTTGGTTTTCCATCACATAAATTTTTTCTCAAGATGGCCAATATAGGCATCGTCTTGGACGAAAAGCAGATTACACGTTCTGGCTTTAAGTTGTTAAGTTTAGCTATAGTCCATTCTAAAACGGAAGACAAGGGATGCCCTAAACGAATATAATCATAAGCTGTAGGTAACTCCGTTAAGTCTTCTGTACTAAACCTATCTGCTTCAAACAGGTTTTCAAAAGCCGATAAAAATTCGGTTTTGGCCAAGTCCTCATTGTAAATATCCAGTCTATGCGTTGTTAGGTTTAACCAGTCTTCGGGAGTATTTTCTACAACAGACGTTATGTATTTTTGAATTGTATTCTCTTTCATTTATGCAGCTTTTAATACAGGTGCAAGATAGAAGTATTAGATTGAATTTTGAAGCGATTGGTTTTTGGATTAACGTATTAAACCAATATAAACCCAAATTTTATTTGTACACTGCCTAAAGGCCAAAGCATTAATGGATTTATAGCATAACGACACCTTTAGAGACTTACATCAGTCTTTGCCATATCCAGTAAGATAGAAGACACAAAAAAAGGCGCACCTTTACGATGCGCCACCCCCTTAGCCTCTAAGATTAACCCCAGAGGAACTAATTAATACATGTAAAAATAACACGGCTTGGACAAAAAGTCTTACGGATTTCCGTAGTGTATTGCTAAAACCTAGATAAGCCCTAAGTCCTTGGCTTGAGCAATCAAATGCACCACATTCTCTGCTCTAAATTGAATCCTTAAACGGTTGAGGCGTTTTTCAATAGAACTTAAACTACTTGGTTTTATGGATTGCGATTTGAACATCTGACTTATTTCTTCTTGAGATTTTCCTTTTGACAACAACTTTAGTAAGGTAATATCATAATCTTCTATTTCCAGGTTATTTGTGTTATGCCTGGCCTCTCTAATCTGTGGAGAAAGATAAATCTTTGAGGCTTGCACTGATTTAATCGCTTCTAACAGTTCTTTAGACCCCTTACGGTCTTTACACACGTAACCATTGACTCCTAGGCGATCAATTAGGTAACGTACCTTTTGCAAATAGTCGTTCATTGAATAGACTATTATTTTAATAGCGCTATCATGCTCCCTAATGGCTTCTATTAGATTCTCGCCCGATTCTAGCTTTGTTGACCGGTGGTCTTTTTTGAAGGATAAATCGGTAATAATTAAATCGTAAGGAGATTCATCCAGTATCGCGCGCTTATATTTAAGGTAAGCTTCATCACAATATTGCGCAGCTTCAACACTATCTATGCCTAGCACATCCAATATCTTACCGATACTGTGCAGAATAGCATCATGATCATCAACAACCAAAACACGTTTATACATAGAGCTGAACTTTAAATCCCTTCATTGGTTTAGATTCAAAGTTAAAACGTCCTCCAATAGCAGAAATACGGTTTTCCGCATTTTGAAGCCCTCTACCCTTTTTTATGGGTCCTCCAATACCATTATCCGTATACTCAATTGAAAGTTTGCCTTTATTTTGATTAAAATTCAATACCACTAAGCTAGCTTGGCTATGCTTTTTCATATTCACCAACAATTCCTGAAGCACCTTGTAAACAGCGTTAAGCTTATAACTTGGGACTTTTAGCCAATTAACGTTAGACATTCCTTTAACCAATATATTGGTGTTTTTGTTTTTAAAATAGCCTATTAAATCCCGAAGCATGCCATCAAAGGACTGTGGGTCATCAATTTGAGCGTATTCTTTGGAAATATCTCGTGTCTTTTTATACAGAAGGTCTAATTCATCCAGGATAGATTCATCTTTTTCTCCATTTTGCTCCAGCCTGGTCATAACCTGAAAGACGCTATTGGCCAGTTCATCATGGATCTGTTTGGAAATATTAGATTCCGTTTTCAATACTTGCTGAAGCTTTTCTTTATTATGCTTAATGCGCAGATAGATGAACAAAGCAATTGCGGACACCACTAGTATTAACAGTACCAAAATCATGCGTTCATTGTTCCTTTGACTTTGCAATAGCGCTTTGTCCTTTTTGGCAACATCATATCGTATTAAGGCAAACCTATTTTTATTGTTGCGCTCTACTTTGATTAAACTATCATTGAGCCGTTTGTACCACACGGCATAAGGATCTTTACTTAAGGCGGTTAAAATTCCTAAGGCATAATTTATATAAGTTGGCGATTCTAATTTACGCGCTATATCCAGAGCACTTCTGGCATATGTCTTAGACTGTACGCTATCACCTTTTTTGTAATAATATTCGGCAAGACTGGTATAGCTTAAATATATCTTGGATGAATCTCCTTCCTTTTCACGAATGTCAAGGGCTTTCCTCATAAGGGGCAAGCCGTTTTCATTACGGTCGTTTTTAATGACACCATAATTATCGTAAATAAGGGCTTTAATTAAACTGTCTTCTATTCTACTTCTTAAACCAAATGCTATAGCCAAACTCTTTTCAGCGCGCAAGGTATCCCTATACTGTTTATAAACATTGGAGATGTTGTTATAAATAATGGCACTATCGGATGCCGTTTCTGCAAAACCCAAGGAAGTATTATAAAGCTCAAGAGCTTTGTCTTCATTTTGCTGTTCTTCGTAAATAATACCAAGCAAATTGTAAAAACTTTTACGTACAGCCTTTTCATATTCTGACGTGGGAAGTTTATCAATAAGCTTTTGGGCATTTACAGCCTTTAGTTCTGCTTCCTCGTAGCGTCCCCGCTTATAAGCGATGCTAGATAGGTAATAGAGATAGTTTATAGCCTGCTCATTTTGGTTTTTCCTTAAGGCCTTCTTGTATTTGGAGTCAAAGAAAAGGTACGACTCCTCTAAATCACTAGCGCTTTGTGGCTGCATTACCAGTTTTGAGTAAAACGCTAGGCTATCCGCTGAATTCTGTGCATAGCAGCCTTTGGCACTTAAATAAAAGACCGCCGCAAAAAGAAGACAATGGAGCGCTAAATTCCGTTTAGAATTCATCGCTCTAAAATAACAACTATTTTCACAAAATTTAGTTTTGGGGCTAAACGGCAATCAATAATTTTAGATTATAAGGAAATCCTTTGATCGAATTATTCCCGGGGAATTTATTATCTTTTCATTCTCAAACCAGAACAAGGTTTAACTTTGAAGTCAGCCTTCATTTTAAAACGCACTCAAATATTAAAAATATGACCGTTAAAACTAAAGTTAGAATTTTGAGCTTTTTAGCATTCATTGTAATATTCCTAATAGTTTGGGCAATCTTACATTTTGCATTTGAGGATTTAGAAAATCCCTACAAAGGGATGATTAGTGCTGTAGTTTCTGCTTTTTTTGCACCTCGTATAAATGAATATAAAACCCAATCAGGGAAACAAATGCAATTGAAATGGATTTTTTTAAAAAAACCCATTTCCATCTAAAACCTTAATTACAGCAAGTTTGCAGAATAAATCAATAGTCGAATTCATTTAAAAGCTGGACTATTGGAAAACGGAGTAAATCCGAACAATTAAAAATTTGATAAAAAAACGTTATTTAACATGAGCTGTAATTCATTGTTGCTGCATTACTTACACCAGTGTGCTGCGCTCGTGTCAGTTTGGTGTGTACCTGCAAAGCCTGACTACGTCAGGCAGTTTAAGTACTAAACCACGCAGCTACTCATAAGTGAGACCTTTGAATGCCATTTCGATACATAATAATATGAAGAAGATTTTTAAAATAACTTTGATAGGAGTTCTGTTTCTAAATAATTTGACTTTTGCCCAATCTGTAGAAACAAAATTTCAAGCTATAATTGATTCAATTTATGCTTCTAATCCGGCATCTATAGGAATTATGGTGAGCATAGAATCACCCGAACGAAATATTTCTTGGAGCGGAGCAATCGGTTATTCAAATCCGACAGATAAAACTGAATTGGAAGCAGACCAACCTGCTCTAATAGCTAGTAATACAAAAACTTATGTTTCAGCCTCAATTTTAAGATTGGTTGAAAACGGAAAATTATCAATCAACCAACCTATTAAAAATGTGCTAACACCCAGAACAAGAAATTTATTTACACAGGGTGGATATGATTTAGATTCCATCATGGTGAAACACTTACTATCCCATACGAGTGGAATAGAAGACTATGCCAACCAAGCCTATATGGAAGCTATCAGTGCCAATAAGAAGTATCGATGGACTCGTGATGAGCAATTAGAACTAACCCTAAAAGTTGGTCCACCACTTGGTAAACCCGAAACAGTTTTTAGCTATTCTGACGCTAATTATCTCTTGTTAACTGAAATAATTGAAACCATAACAAAACAACCTTTCTATATAGCAATGGGAGAACTTCTTCGCTATGATTCACTGGGAATTGACAATACTTGGTTTCCCACACTAGAAGACAAACCAGACGATACAAAATCTTTAGCTCATCAGTATTGGAGTGAATACAACTGGGATTCATATGAATTAGATGTCTCTGCAGATTTATATGGAGGTGGCGGCATTGCCAGCACAACTCAAGATTTAGCATTATTTGCTTACAAGCTCTTCAACAATGAAATAATTAAAGACACTACTGTTCTAAATTTAATATATACCGAAATCCCAACTGTAGATTCTAAACCAAGTCATTATTATTTTGGTCTGTCTTCTTACACTTATAATGGATTACTTGCTTATGGACACGGTGGTTTTTGGGGCACACGAGTTTTGTATTTACCTGAATTAAAAACTTCAATTGCCGTTTATGTTCTAGAAAAAGACAAGCAAGGTTTGATAAATGACATAATTGAAGAAATGATTGGATTATTGATGGATTAAAAACGGCATACGCTGGCCATACGTAATGTGGCTGAAATTGAGAAAATGAAACAAAATGGTAAACGATAAGTGAAGTACTTTGAAATAGGGCACTACCTCAAGCTTATGTCATTGCCATTGATTGCGGAATCCACACAATATTTAAATAATCCTGTAACATTTTAATCTGGTGAACAACTATAACATAAACCTATCAGATTTAGGAAATTAAAAGCATTAAAAATCGGATAAGTTATAATAATACCTAAAACAGAATACCAAGTCACAAAAAAATTAAGGAATGAAAAAACAAACAGCTGCCTTAATAATCGGAATCGGAATCGTCTCTATACTAACTGGTATTTATGGAGGATTTCGTAGTGGAGAATTGATTGACTCCCTGAGTGGAGTTTTTATAGGAGTAGCACTAATTGGAACGCCACTAATTGAACGAAATAAAAAAGACAAAACCGAATAACACAGTGGAATGGCAACAACAGCTATAGTTTGTTGCTGCAGAACAGTCCTGCCGAACCATTCCGCAACGACACCGCAGCCAAGACAATTAGGCAATATTAAAGAAGTGAAATTTGTAAGCTTTAGAACCTACTTAATACTACAAAGCTAACCTTTGCGAGTCATAAAACTCAATTTCTCTTTCAAAGTAAACCTCTTCTTTTTCATTTGGCTTGTTTAACACGTCACAGTAGTAAACTTTTCTTGCAAAAACTCTAACCTTTAAAGGCTTTTTCGGATTAACTTTAGTGCAGACTATGTCACCTGTTTTAAATATATTTTTCATCATAAATTGCTATTCGTTTTTTACTGTTGCACAAAGCATTTTAAAGGGTTCATTGGCTTCAATTGAACTTTCTACATTTCCTGGAATAAGTATTGAATCGCCTTTCTGCAAAAAAGTAGAACCGTTATTAATAACAACTTCTGCTTTACCTTCTGCTATATAGATAAATCTCAAAAAAGGCGACTTTTTATATACTTGGACTTTTCCAAAATCAAAAAGGAAGTATTGAATTACAATCGTGTTTCTTATGAGTATATTTTTAACTACAATATCATTAGAGCTATAATCTACCAAGTTTGATAGGTTAAATGTTATGGCTTCGTCAAAATCTCCTTGTTCCATTACCAAATACTATTCTGAAGTTCTCTTCATCTTCCGCTTTAAAACTTTGGCTGCCCTTTTTTCTTTTGCAGTTTTTGCTGCTGGCGTTTTATCATTTTTCTGTTTACCGTTTTTTTCTCTTGACATCTTTTTGAAATTTTAGACTAGTGCGTAAGATACCACTGATAGCCGCTAGTTTGTTACATTAAAAAATGAATGGGTTATAGATATCACAGGTTAATATTTTTAGTAATTAAAATATCAGTCAATTATATAAACACAAATGGGTAGTCTGTAAGCTTCACGTAAATAATAGTATCAACTTTACAGAAACAATTAAATAGTTTCATTATGACAACTTTACCGATTACCCAGGAGGCAACTTTATCACAGATTAAGGAAGGTAAGCCCAGAAAACAGACAAAACTAAAGTTTACATTTAAACCAATAATTCAAAAAATTAAGTGTTTTTTTAAGGATGAGCCAATGCTCTTAAACTTGGCTAAAAATGGAAGAACACAGATAAAATTTATACCAAAAATAAAACCTATGAAATGGGAATAAAAAAAGCAGATTTTCAAGTCTGCTTTTTAAAGCCAAATAAATTAATATTTGGTCTTCCCTTATTGATTAATAGCACTACAAATATCGAGATAGAACCTACTAATACCTTTATATAAGTTATGTCTTTAGTTACATAAATCACTGATTTAAAAAAGTTCTAAAAAAAAAGAACAGCTTAAAAATAAGCTGCGCTTTAAATAAATTTTGGTATCAACTAGATTAGATGGATGTTGTAACTGTTTTGTAGTTTGATTTTAAAATTCCAATCACTTCATTACGGTCTTTGTCTAGTTTATGTTCTAAGCGCTTTATTAAATCCAATTCTTTACCACTCTCAAATTTCACGTCTTCTAATGTAAGTTTAGGGAATTTTGCTTTTAACGCTTTGGATTGTTTGTCCCAATCACCACTAAATTTAAACAGTTCACTGGCCTTTCTCTCATCTACTTTGTTCTTGGTTTCCATTATATTGTATTTAACGTAAGGCTTAGTTGCGTTACTGTACAAAGATGAGGCCTCATGCCTAAATTACTGTTACACAAGTAGTTTATAAGATTACACATCTCACAGATTCTCTAGATTGCTTTTTCTTTTTTGACCAATACTTTTATAATAGGTAGGCGTATGCCCAGTTACTTTTTTAAATTGGTTTGACAAATGAGCGACACTACTATAGTTTAATTTATAAGCAATTTCTGTGAGATTGAGCTCATTATACAGAATAAGCTCTTTTGCTCTTTCTATTTTGTGTTTAATTATAAAATGTTGAATAGTAATGCCCTTAACTTCAGAAAATAGATTTGATAAATACGTATAATCATAATCTAATTTTTTGGCAATATAATCTGAATAATTAACCGACGGAACTTCTTCGGTATGATGAATCATTTCTATAATGACATTTTTAATTCTATCTACAAGAATACTTCTTTTATCATCCATTAATTCCAAACCAGATAGTGCCAAGTTAGATTTTAGCTCCAACAGAAGGTCGTTATTGATTTTTTCCTCTGTTTCTACCATCCCTAATTCAATATTGGTGTAAAGAATACCTAGTTGCTCCAGTTCTTTTTTTACCATAAGCTTACATCTTAAACTTACCATATATTTAATGTAGATTTTCATATTGAAATTGATCAACTAAATAATTGAATTAAAGATAGCTTATATTTTAAGAACAATCCCAAAACTCAGAACATACTAGAAAAAACAGGGCTTTAAACCATATGTAAGTCATTTCTAGCCCTCGCCTACTTAGCAAAATTATTGTTTACAGTGCGCTACGCTCGTGTCTATTCGCTTTGTATTTGCTAAATTTAGTACTTAAACACGCTTTTACACATTGCCCAAACGTGGTGTGTAGATGAAAAAAACGCATTTCAAAATAAAACGGAATAGCCGAAATCCGACCAAAGTAGGCCTTAAACAATAATAATTATGAAAAAAACAACCAACCGCTTAACTTTCCTTGCAGCATTTTGTATCTGGGCTTTTGGATTGCAAAGTTGCCAACAAAAGCAAAAAGAAGAAACAAAAGAAGTTGAAAGCGTACAAATCGTTGAATTGCAAAAACCTGAATATTTTCTGTTATGCCCAGAAGTGGAAAAAGCTTACGGATATTCCCACGCGGTGAAAATCGGAAATAACATTAAAATCTCTGGAGCTGTGAGCATGGATGAGGAAGGAAATCCAACTGCAGTTGGCGATATAGAACAGCAGATGAAAAACTGTTATGCTGATTTGGAAAAAATATTAAAACACTATGGTTGCACATTTGATGATGTGGTGAAAGAAGATATTTTCACAACAGATATGGCACAAATGCTCGAAAAATCGGCATATAGAGCTGAAATTTATAAAAATGGTTTTCCAACTGGTTCATGGCTTGAAGTAAAGGGATTGGCATTACCAGAATTTATGGTGGAAATCGAACTTGAAGTCCATAAATCTCATTAGAAGTACAAACGCAAAACAAGGTAAAAGATTAATACGCTATTGTGTAAACGATTGTAAAGACGGTTTTTCGGATCATTATAAATTTGATGGTTTTTAAAACCACTAGGAACGAGAGATACAGAAAACAATCTTTGTGGCGCAAACTAGAAATGACCTTACCTAAGACTCTAAAAAATGAACTAACAGTCCCATTTTATTTTAGATTCCCATGCTTCATTATTAATGCCCGCGGGTAGCTCATCTTTTAGAAAATTTACTACTTTAGATTCATGTTTTAGGGTAATGCAGATTGAACCCTCTAGACCAAAACCCTAATAGCCATGAAGATTAAAATAAGACCATGAAAAATATAGCGATAACCTTCTTTTTAATATTAGCTACCATTTGTCAAATAAATGCCCAAGAACATGACCACCATAACGAAAAACAGGGTGATGGAAGTGGTTTCAGAATAGTTGGTATAATAGGCCACACTCTTGTCAATAATGAAGGTTTAGACAATGTTTTTGTGCCATCTTGGGGTCTAGATGTTGAATATTGGTTTAATAAGCGTTGGGGAATTGGGCTGCACAACGATGTTGAAATTGAAACCTTTGTGATTAGAAATGCTGAAAATGACGAGATAGAGCGTGTTAATCCACTTGTTTTAACTCTAGACGCTTTATATCAATTTGGTAACGGGTTTGTAATTACCTTAGGGCCAGGTGTTGAATTAGAAAAAGATGAGTCGTATTATTTATTTCGTTTTGGGATTGAATATGAAAAAGACATAAGCCCATCCTTTTATTTGCTACCTAACTTATTTCTAGACCAGAGGTTTGATGGCTATAATACTTGGAATATTGGCTTAGGCATAGGATTGCGATTATAATAAAATTTTTAAGTTGAAAGTCTGAGTTTTGATTAAGGGTATCTATAATTGCATAATGG